>CALDSL010000276.1 GCA_937920255.1 uncultured Anaerolineaceae bacterium
TCCAGACGACATCCAGCCACTTTTCCAGGGGCGTATCATCCACCAGGCCGCGGTAGAGTGTCATCGGCCAGTGCCCGTGGGTGTTGATGATGCCCGGAATGAGCACCTTAGCGCGCAGGTCCAGCCGCTCGCGCGGCGCAAACTGCGCGGCCTGCGCCTGCGGGCCGACCCAGTGAATGCGGTTGCCCAGCACGGCCACGGCGCTATGACGCAGGATGCGGCGCTCGGCGTCCATGGTGACAATCGTGGCATTTTCCAGCAGGATATCGACGGGGGTGGTTGGGTTGGTCATCGGGTCCTTTCCGCATTTGGCGCGCAGCCGGGAGAGATTTCATTGATTTTCCCCGCATTTCATGTTTTTGGCAAATGAATGGGCAAGGTTTTTCTGCCGCTATTCCTGAACACTCAAAAGAGGGAACAGGCATTCGCTTGACAGCGCCAACAATTCCCGCTATTTTTAATTCCACATGCAAGACGCTTGGAACATCGAGCGAGTGATCAAATTATGGATACTGAGCCAGTTCGATGACGGGTAGTTGGCAAGGCCAACACCGTATCAACCGTTCATGGATAATTCTCGCGATCTCTTCGCGATCCATACGAGAAGAAAAGGTTCATTCCTGCATGTCCACTTCTAAAATCGAAACCAATCGAGATACTTCCCCGCCTGTGGGTGAGCGGCCCAGAGTTACGTCGGGCATGCGCAAGCGCGCGGCCCTGACGTTTGGCCGCGCGATGTTATTCCTGGCCCCCTCGTTGATCTTGTTCATCACCTTCGTCTTTGTTCCGCTGGTGCGCACCATATCGTTAAGCACCTACCTGACCGACCCCATCGGCCGGCCGGCCAAGTTTGTGGCGTTCCTGCAATATGAGCGCCTGTTCTCAACCCCGGCGTTTGTCAACAGCATGACGCGCTCGATCCAGTTTGTGCTGTACACGGTGCCCACCCTGATCATTCTGGCGCTGGCGCTGGCGGCGCTCGGCAACCTGCGCATGCGGGGCATCAGCATCTTCCGCATCATCTTTTCCATCACCATCGCGGTTTCGGGCGCCACGGCCTCGCTGATGTTCCTCTACCTGTACCACCCGTCCATCGGCGCGATCAACTACTTCATATCGCTGCTCGGGTTTCCCACCGTGCCGTGGTTGATCAGCGACAAAACCGCTCTCATCGCGGTGGCGATCACCTCCGTCTGGCTGCAGTTGGGCTTGAACACGGTGATCCTGATCGCCGCCATGCAGGGGATTCCGGAAGAGCTGTACGAATCGGCCATGATCGACGGCGCGGGTAGCTGGCATCGTTTTCGCCACATCACCCTGCCGATGCTTTCATCCACCATCTTCTTCCTGGTGGTGGTGGATATGCTGGCGTCCTTCCAGACGTTTACGCCCATCGACATCCTGACCAACGGCGGCCCGCTGGATTCCACCAACCTGCTCGTCTTCTCCATCTACCGCGAGTTTTACTTCAACGGCAAGTATGGGCTGGCCGCCGCGCAGTCGGTGATGCTGTTCCTGATCATGCTGGTGCTGACCATCTTCCAATTCACGGTAGTGGAACGGAGGGTATTCTACGAATGAACCAACCTGTCATCCGCCGCCCTCTGTGGCTCTCCGTGCTGCTGTACGCCATTCTGATCATCGCATCGATCATCGTGCTGTTCCCGATCTACACGGCGTTCAATATCAGCCTGCTGTCTGACTCCGAGCTGGCTTCATACCCGCCCAAGCTGTTCCCATTTGGCTTTCATTTTGAGAACTTCGCCCGGGCCTTGGAACAGGCGCCGCTGGCGCGCTACCTGGCGAACAGTGTGATCCAATCGCTGCTGGTGATGTTCGGCCAGTTGATCACCGCCACCCTGGCGGCGTACGCCTTTGCGTTTATCAACTTCAAATGGAAGAACGTGCTCTTCCTGGTGTTTCTGGCGACCATGATGATCCCGTGGGAAGCGACGATTATTCCCAACTACCTGCTGGTGCGCAAGTTGGGCTGGACGGACACCTTCCAGGGGCTGGCCGTGCCGTTCATGGCCACCGGGTTTGGCACGTTCCTGCTGCGGCAATTTTTCCTGAAAATCCCAAAAGAGCTGCACGACGCGGCCATCATCGACGGCGCCAGCGACCTGCGCTTCCTCACCACGGTGGTGCTGCCGCTTGGCCGCCCGGCGCTGGGTACCCTGGCCGTGTACAGCTTCTTGCAGACCTACAACCAATACCTGTGGCCGCTGCTGATCACAAATCAGCCAACCATGCGCACGGTACAAATTGGTATCGCATTGTTGCAGGATGAAGAACGGTTTATGTTCAATACCGTAATGGCCGGCGTGGTGATCATTCTCATCCCGACCATCATCCTGTTTATCTTCAGCAACCGCCAGCTTATCCGCGGCCTGACCGCCGGCGCGGTAAAAGGCTGAGTAAGCTGGATACAAGGTTCGCATCTGCAACAGCGAACCGGGCGTCCCGGTTCGCGCCTAGCCCGTATCTGAAATGGAGGATAGCATGAGAAAATCGTTGTTTTCGATCATGGCGCTGCTGGTTGTAGCCAGCATGCTCCTGGCTGCCTGCGCTCCTGCCGCCACAGAAGCGCCGGCTGCTCCCGCGGCGACCGAAGCTGCGCCGGCTGCCCCGGCCGCGACTGAAGCCGCCCCGGCCGCTCCCGCGGCCACCGAAGCTGCGCCAGCCGCGCCGGCTGCTGCGACGAATACGGTTCCGCCTGCTCCCCCGGCCAACCCCACCGCCACCATCGCCCCGCCCAAGAGTGAATCGGTGACCAAGATCGCCTTCTGGCACTCCATGGCCGGCGACATCGGCGGCAAGGCCATCCCGCAGATGGCGAACGACTTCAACGCCTCGCAGGATACCTGTTACGTCGAGCCGATCTATCAGGGTTCGTATGACGACTCGCTCAACAAGCTCAAGGCCGGTCTGCAGTCCAATGACACCCCGGCCGTGATGCAATTGTTCGATATCGCCACCCGCCTGATGGTCGACCTGGACGTGGTCACCCCGGTGCAGAACTACATCGACGCCGAGAGCTATGATGTGTCTGACCTGGAGCCGAACGTGCTGGCGTACTACACCGTCGACGGCAAGCAGTATTCGATGCCTTTCAACACCTCGACCCCGCTGCTGTACTACAACAAAGACATGTTCGAAGCCGCCGGGCTGGATCCTGAAAATCCGCCCCGCACCTTCGCCGAGTTTGAAGAAGCTGCCGCCGCGTTAACCCAGAAGGACGGCGACAAGACCACCGTGTACGGCGCTGCGTTTGCCATCTACGGCTGGTTCTTCGAGCAGTTCCTGGCCGTTTCCGGCGGGCAGTATGTGGACAACAGCAACGGCCGCGAAGGCCACGCCACCAAGGCCACCTTCAATGACGCCAAGGGCGTCGCTATTCTGGAGTGGTGGAAGCGCATGTACGACGCGGGCATCATGGCCAACTACGGCCGCACCACGGTTGACACCCGCAATGCTTTCCTGGCCGGCCAGACCGCCATGTTCATCGACTCGACCGCCGTGCTGCGCGGCATGATCGAAGGCTCGGCCGGCAAGTTCGAAGTCGGCACCGCCTTCCTGCCCCGGCCGGATGAGGCTGCCTACGAGAATTACGGCACCATCATCGGCGGCGGCTCGCTGTGGATGATCAGCAACCGGCCGCAGGAAGAACAGGACTGCGCCTGGGAGTTCATCAAGTTCCAGGCCGCGCCCGCCAACCAGGCCTACTGGCACACCATGAGCGGCTACTTCCCCATCCGCAAGGCTGCCTACGATGAGCAGTTGGATAAGGATTGGGTGGCCAAGTACCCGCAGTTCGCCACCGCGGTAGACCAGTTGCACGGCACCAAGATCAACCCCGAGACCCGCGGCGCGCTGATCGGCGTGTTCCCCACCGCCCGCCAGACGATCGAAACCGCGATCGAAGAGGTGCTGGCGGGCGTGTCCACCCCGCAGGAAGCGCTGGATAAAGCCGCCGAAGCGGTGACCCTCGCCATCGAAGAGTACAACATCACCATGGGTCTGCAATAAGGCACAAACTTGTTCTGTCTGTTGGCGCCCGGCAATGCCGGGCGCCTTTTTTGTGGACAGGATTCTCCATACAAACACAACTGGGGCGGCCAATGGCCGCCCCAGTTGTTATTATCCGCACGCCGCGTGATTAGTCTTCTTCGACGAACTGTTCGCGGCCGGAGAGCATGAAGCTGGCGACGATAATCACCACCAGGAAGGGCAGCACGGTCAGCCAGACGATGGGCTGGCCCTGGTTGCCGGTGAAGCCGTACACGGTCTGCCCGGCGCCGCTGGTGGCCGCCAGGATACCGA
>CALDSL010000277.1 GCA_937920255.1 uncultured Anaerolineaceae bacterium
GATCAGGAATACATCCTGGAAATGCTTGGCAGCGGCGCGGCCGGGTACCTGCTGAAGGAAGAAACCCCAGAATATATCCTCGATGCGGTTCGAGGCGTGGCTGGCGGGCAAAAAGGATGGGTCAGCGCCCAGGTGGCCAAGAAGCTGGAACGAACCCAAATGGTGCGCCGGCAGGAAGCCACGCTCACATTCCGTGAGATCGACATGCTGCGGCTGGTTTCCAGCGGCAAAACCGATGCCGAGATTGCGGTTGACCTGGGACTGACCGAAAAATCGGTGGATCAGATGTTTAAGTTTTTGCTGGCAAAGCTGGCGGTCCGTACGCGGGAAGAAGCGGTTGGGTTGGCTCGCCAGCAGGGTTGGATCTAAAGGCCTGAACCAAATTTTCCGGTTCAGGCCTTAATTGCAGGGGGAAAAAGCGCGGGCGGTTTTCCACCGCTTTTTGTTTTTAATTTCCAAAGACGATTGGCACGGCCATTCCACCCGTTTCAGCAGAAGCGCCTGCCAGATCAGTGCGTATTCCAGAAATTGTCCAGCGCGGCGCCGGTTTGCGGCATCTGCTCCCAGTGCGGCAGGCCCAGGGTGGGGATGATGCGCACCGTGGTCCAGTTGACGCTGTGATTCAGCAAATCCGGTAATGCCTCAAAGCTGGTAAATGGGTCGTGGTCGTAAATAATCAGGCCGGGTGTGCTCATTTGCTGGTAAACGCGGGTGCGGATATCGGACGTGAACAGTTTCCCGCTGATAAAATGCAGCGGCACGTTTTCAGCGCCCGGCTGGTGTGATGTGCGGTAGGCATAATCCACCAGGCTATCCGGCATTGGCCCGGCAAAACTCTGGGCTAAAAAGTAGCGAATGCTGGCGCGGGTGGAAATCAGGTCAAAGAATGGCCGTGCCCACAGTGGGAACGAAAACAACGGATAGAGCCAGCTGCTGCTTCCGCTGCTGCCGGCCTGCTGCGAGGCGCGCTTCTTTTTGTCTTCGTCCAGCCCGGTGGGAGAAATGACCGCCAGGCTGTGGAACAGGTCTGGCCTGGCCTGCGCGGCTGCCGCGGCAAATTCACTGGTAAGTGACAGCGCGACGACATCCGCCGGCTCGCGAACCACGTTCGCCAGGAAATCGATGATGGCATTTTGAAACAGGGCGGGCGTGTAGCCGCGGCGCGAGCGGTCTGAAAAACCGTAGCCGGGCAAGTCCAGCGCGTACACCGGGCGGCTGCCACGGTAGTGCTCGAACAGCGGTCGCATCTCGTAAGCGCTGGCCGCGGCATTAATGCTGTGCAGCAGCACCAGCGGCCGGCCGGATACAGATGCATCCACATAGTAGCTCAATTTTGGGACCGTGGGGGTGTAGATCACTTTACGTTCGGCAGCAACGGCATCCGGAAGGTCAAGATCGTGCCTGACAGCCACATTGCTGTAAACCACCCAGCCGGCCGCGGCCAGCAGAGCCGTTTTCCATAACTTCGCCGCTCCGGATGACCGCCGGCGTTTGTTTTTCATATTCATCACTTGCTTCATATTGTTTACCTCCAAGGTGAATTATAGACACGAACAGCCTGCGCGAGGCGTAAAAACGCGGGCGACTTTTGGCCGCCCGCGTTTTTGATGGTCTGTGACGTGATTTACTTGCCCGTGAAAACCACCGAGGAGGTCATGCTCCAGCGCAGGCGCGGATCCTGCTTGGTCAGGTCGATATAGACTGTGTAGGTGATGTCGCCCTGCTTGTCCTGCCCCAGCGGGCTGATACGCAGTACTTTGCCGGGCAGTTTCAGGCCGGTGATGGCGTCGAACGTAACCTCGACTGCCGATCCTTCTTTGATGCTCACCACGCTTAGTTCGGTCAGGTCGGTCGTCTCCACCTGGTACTTGCTCAGGTCCGCCAGCAGCACCGTCGAGGTCTGCGGGCCAACCACCTGTCCGACCTTGATGTCGGATGTGACCAGCGTACCGCTGTAGGGGGCCGTCAGCAGGTGATCGTCCAACTTAGACTCGGCCGCGGCCAGTTGTGACTTGGCGTTATCCAACCGCGCCTCGGCCAGCGCCAGATCCTTTGGATTCGGCCCGTCCTTAAGCTGTTCATAATCGCGCATGGCCTTATCGTAATTAGCCTGCGCCACCTGCAGGTTGCCTTCGGCCAGGTCGACTTCAAACTGGTCCGGGTAGCCTTCGACGTAGTTCATATTGGCTTTGGCGCGGTCATATTCCTGCTGGGCTTTTGAGAACTGGGTCAGCGCCGCCGCGCGGTTGACATCGTACTCGTCTTTGTCTTTCCAGTAGCTCCAGATGTCGTTGGCGCGCTGGAAGGCGTCTTCGGCCAGGATCAGCGCGGCGCGCGTGTTGTTGATCACCGACTCGTCGGCGCGCTTAAAACTCTTGCTCTGGCGTTTGTCTTTGGCGTCGTCGAGCGCCTTATTGGCTTCGGCCACGCGCAGCAGCGCCTGAGCACGGGCGACATCGGCATTCTCTTTGAGGTTGTCGAGGGCCTGTTCGGCCGAAAGCAGCTCCAGCTCGGCGGCTGTCACCGCCGCTTCCAACTGCGCCGAGCCCTTCAACCTGGCGATCAGTCCTCCGGCCTCGACGGTTTCCCCTTCGGCAACCATCACTTCTTCCACCACGCCCTGGGTTTCAAACGACAGATACGTATATTGGACCGGGACCACCACGCCTTCCGAAACGATGCGGTCGCTGGTCTTGGTGGGCTGCACCTGCGCCACAGCCGCCCTGGTTGGCTCGGCGGTGGCGCCAGTCTGGCCCATCATGTCGCACGCGGAAAGAACCACTGCGCTGAGAACCAATATGGAAACGAGAGAAAGCCACTTCTTCTTCATTCCGTCCTCCCTACGAAGATAGATGCTAGGCATTCAATTTCATTCCGTTCATTAAGAGAATAAAACTGCCGGCCTGTTCGAATTGATAAGTATTCTGCGATGCTTTCATTATACGTGAATTCTTGTACAAAAGAAAAGTATGTGTAATGATTTCATGGATAAAATGGTACAATAATCATAATTCAATCTGCACTGAACAACGCACACTGCATCGCCCACGAATCAAATAAGACTGCTTCTATATGTTGCTGCCGGGTGTTTTCTTGTTTTGAACGGTAACCGCTTTTGTTTTTTTTTGTGCTGTTACTGCTCTTCAAGAAACTGCATCGCAGGCCAGGGGGATGAGGGAATGCAGCAATACCTTGTAGATATCCAAACGAGTCGCCCACCTGCCAGGGTGGGGAGCAAAGCTCGCAACTTGCATGCCATGTTGGACAAGGGTTTTCGCGTTCCGGTCACGTATGTTCTTATCTGGGATGCGTATTGCGCCTATTTCCGCGATCAGGTTGATGTTTTACCGCAAATCCGCGGCGAGCTTGAGCGCAAGCTCGACCCTGAGCGACTGTATGCGGTGCGATCTTCCGCCAACGTGGAAGATGGGGTTGCTTTTTCCTTCGCTGGCCAATTCAACAGCGTGTTAAACGTGCGCGGCCTGGACGCCCTGATGGCTGCTGTTCACACCGTATGGTCTTCGGCTCGCACTGACAACGTGCTGGTGTACCTGGAAAAGCTGCCCAAAAACCAGCGCGAACTGAAGATGGCTGTCATCATTCAGGAAATGGTGACGCCGGTGTTCTCCGGCGTGGCCTTTAGCAAAAACCCGGTCACTGGCGCGGATGAGACCGTGGTCGAAGCGGTTGAAGGGACGGGCGAAGCCCTGGTGCAGGGCGGGTGTACGCCTGACCGCTGGATCTACAAATGGGGCGAGTGGGTTACCGTTCCACAGACGCCCAAGATTCCCATTGAAGTTGCCCGGCAGGTGGTGGAGCTGGTCAAGCAAATTGCCCAGACTTTCAAGCGCGACATTGATATCGAGTGGGTCTACGACGGTGAGAAGGTTAACGTTGTTCAAATGCGCGATATCACCAGCCTTTCCCAGGTGGAGGTCTATTCCAGCCGCATCGCCAAAGACATGCTGCCCGGAATGATCAAGCCGCTGGTGTGGTCGCTGAATGTGCCCATGATCAATTCGGTATGGG
>CALDSL010000278.1 GCA_937920255.1 uncultured Anaerolineaceae bacterium
TGATTTTTCTTCCCCTCGTCACAACGGATTTCTCCTCTACGGCGAACTAAAAGTAGTTATTCCTGCCCGGCAGAACAGCATTCATGCCCAGCATAACCCCCACACCCAGCGCCACCAACCCCAGCCAGTTCCACGTTCCCAGGCTGGCGCTTAAGACCGACTGGACCGCGGCGATACCCGAGATTGCCGTATCTACCCGAAACCCGGTGGCGGCGATGCCAACCAGGTTTTGCAATAGCGGCAACCCGCTCTGCGCCGGGGTGATGATGCCGGTGGCAGGCAGCAGCAGCCACGCGCCGCTGGAAATCAGCGCCAGGCTCGCGGCGGCGTGGATGATCATAAACTTGCGCCGGCGGCGGCGGAACGCGGACACGGTCTTTTGGGGCAAATCCACCGGCTCCGCGGTCTGCATGCCAGCCAACATGCGGTCTATATCATCCATAATTTTCCTCCAGCCACTTGCGCAGCAGCCGTTTGGCGCGATGCAAATGCGTGCGCACGGTATTCACGGGGATATTCAACGCTTCACTCATTTCTTCATAACGCATCGAGGCATCATAGCGCAGGGCGATGACCGCGCGGTAGATATCGGGGAGCTGACGGATGGCCTCGTTCAGCCGCTGCATCTGTTCCTCGTTTTCCACCACCACGGCCGGGTTCTGCTCCGTCCCTCCGGGTGCGTCTTCGTAAAGTTCTGTCCGGTCTTCCAACCAGCGGTTCGCCCGCCACTGGTCGCGTTGGATATTGAGCGCGATGGTGACGAGATAGGAGAAGAACGACCGGCTGGGTTGGTAACGATCCAGAGCACGCCAGGTACGCCAGAATGCTTCCTGCACCACAGCCTGAGCTTCCTGTTCATCGCTGGCCATGCGCGCCACCACCCGGTACAGAGGAACAGAGTAGGCCAGGATGAGCTGTTCAAAGGCCTCTTCCTCTCTGCGTTGGGCGCGCTGTACCAGCGCTTGCTCTTCCTCAGGCGTGAGCGACATGCTCTACTTTCTGTACGTTTCTGTTCCAATTAAGTTTCATCGATGCCTCAACAGCATCATTTAACTATTCATCTTATCACACGTACAGGAGCGGTACGCTTTTGTATCAGGTATAATTGCGGGCAATATGCACCGAACGTTGAGCATCGCCTGGCGTAATTTGTTTACCATCCTCATCCTGCTCGCATTGCTTCAAGGCGGAACCGAAATGCCGCGCGACATGGTGGGGCAGGTGCGCCAGTTCACCCGCGGCATCGAGTTTGATTACGTCAACTGGACACTGGATGCGTTGTACGTCAAGCTGTCAGAGTCGGCGGTGGATACAGCGCGTTATCTGAACCCCGATGAACAACAGCGGGTGGTCGTCACCCAATTGCAGTTGATCAACGAAATTAACCGCACCAACGCGGAAATCACCAGCCTGTACGCCAACCCGGAAATTGCCGACCCCGAGCAGGCGGCGGCAGATTATATCAATCACCTCGAATCGCTTGAGTCGATTCAGAATCAGGTGCAGCCGGTGAGTGAGGCGATCCTGCAAAAACAGGTCTCCACCATCCTGGCCGAGAACGGTTTGACGCTGGGTGGACAGCCTGTCCCACCGGTGCTATTCCACACCACGCCGCTGCCGGTGGCGCTGATTATTTCGCCGCGTGAGGTGATCCGCCAGGACGCAAATATCTCTCTGGTGGCCGGCATGACTACGCCGGAGATGGTGGCGCTGGAGGAGCAGGTCGAAGCCGAGCTGAACGTTTCCGCGCTGGTGGTGCCGGTGGGTGGCGTTGGTATCTACCCCACCATGGTGATGAGCACCACCAACCTGCCCTGGCTGGCGGAAACCGTGGCGCACGAATGGGCGCACAACTTTCTCACCCTGCGCCCGCTGGGGCTGAACTACGAGACCACCCCGCAATTGCGTACGATGAACGAAACCACCGCCTCCATCGTCGGCACGGAGATCGGGGAAGCGGTGATCCGCCGCTATTATTCCGAGCTGTACCCTCCACCCGAACCACCGCCAGCCGTCACCAGCACCCCCGAAGCGCAGCCGGCGCGGCCAGAGCCCACGCCCGAGCCACAACTCCCGCCGCCGTTCGATTTTCGCGCCGAGATGCACACCACGCGCATCACCGCCGACAAGCTGCTGGCGGAAGGGAAGATCGAGGAAGCCGAAGAGTACATGGAACTGCGGAGACGTTTTTTATGGGACAACGGCTACCAGATCCGCAAGCTGAACCAGGCCTATTTTGCTTTCCACGGCGCGTACGCCGATAGCCCGGGTGGCGCGGCGGGCGAGGATCCGGTCGGTCCGGCTGTGCGCGAACTACGCGCCCAGAGCGACAGCCTGGCCGATTTCCTCAACCGGATATCATGGATGACATCTTTCGAGCAGTTGCAGCGCGCGGTGCAGTAGCCGGCGCAGGCTAGAAGTCTTCCAAGTCGCCGCCAAAATCTGAACCGCCACCGCCATCAGCCGCGCCCAGGTCGGGCATGTCGCGCTCGATGTCTTCCGGTGGCTGGCCGGATTCCAGGCGTTTCACTACCTCGTCAAATTCGGGGCCCATATCTTCACCCACCTGGCCGCTCATTTCGCGCATCATGCGTCCCAGGGCGCGCGGGTCTTCGTCGATACCATCCAGCATTGTCGGGTCAGCCAGGCTTTCCAGCCGGCTTTCATCCGAGCGGGCAATGCGCACGCGCCCGATTTTGCGCTGCACGTCGCTGCTGCCACACCGCGGGCATACCACCGGCTTTTTGCCGTATTCATCGTATTTGAGAAAAATGTCAAAACGGCGGCGACAGGTCAAACAGCGGTATTCATAATTCGGCATCGGCATCCTCACAAGTTTACGTTGGTTATCAATTATAATCATAAGCAAACAAAAACCGGACGATATTCATATACCGGTGGAAAGGTTAACGCCAGGCTCGATGGATTCCAACTCGGTTAACTTTGATGTTCTACACCCGAACCCGCTGCTGGTAGTGATCTCCGGGCCTTCTGGCGTCGGGAAAGACGCGATCTTGGATGAACTTCGGGCGCGCAAACTTTCGCTGCATTTTGTGGTGACGGCCACCAGCCGCCCGCCGCGTCCGGGTGAAATTGAAGGCGAGGATTATTTTTTTGTCAGTAAAGCCCGCTTTGAAGAAATGATGGCGCAGGATGAGTTGCTGGAATATGCCGTGGTGTATCTGGAATATAAAGGCATTCCCAAGAGCCAGGTGCGTCAAGCTATTCAAAGCGGGAAGGACGTGATCCTGCGTGTAGATGTACAGGGCGCCGAGCGCCTGCGCAACCTGTACCCCGAAGCCGTATTGATCTTTATTATCCCGCACGATCAGGAAGAGTGGGAACTGCGGTTGAAGAACCGCGGTACCGAAACCGATGACAGCTACAAACTGCGCGTGGATACCGCGCGGGGAGAAATGGACAAATTACCGATGTTTGATTATGTGGTCGTGAACGCGCAAGATCGCCTTAGCTCCGCGGTGGATACCATCGTGGCAATCATCGAAGCCGAACACCATCGGGTAGAACCACGGAAGATCATCGTATGAACGACCAGGATCGCGATAATCCCCAAAGCCCCTACGGCGAATTACCGCCGTCTCCACAGCGCCGCCCCGCGGCGCGTGCACAGCAGGTCAAGCCAACCGTCAGCACCATCATCCTCGGCGTCACGGTGGCCATGTACGTTCTGCAACTTGCCGCCCGTTCGCTGACCGGGGTGCAACTGGTCGAGTATTACGGGATGAAGATCAACGAGAATATCATCGCCGGAGAGTTCTGGCGTTTGATCACCCCGGTGCTGCTACATGGATCGGTCCTGCACATCCTCTTTAATATGTACGCGCTATATGCGATTGGGCGCGGGTTAGAGATTCAATTTGGCAACGCGCGCTTCCTGCTGTTGTACCTGGTCACGGCTTTTACCGGTAACGTGCTTTCGTTTTTGATCACTCCCAATCCTTCGCTGGGCGCGTCGACGGCGATTTTTGGCATTGTGGCTGCGGAAGGCGTGTTCATCTATCAGAACCGCGAGTTGTTTGGCGGTAACGCGCGGGCGTTGCTCAGTAATACGTTCCTGATCGTATTTCTCAATCTGGCGATGGGCGCAACCACCACCGGAATCGATAACTGGGGCCACCTGGGCGGGCTGCTGGGCGGGGTTGCCTTCGCCTGGTTCGCCGGCCCGCTGTTGAGCCTGCAACCCAGCGTGTATGGCTACCGCGTGGTGGACGAGCGCGGCATACGCAAGGCGGTGCTGGTCTCAATCGCGATTGTGGTGGTGGCTTCGCTGCTGGTGGCACAGAAGATCATGCTCGCCGGAGGATAAGTGAGCGCTCTGGTGGAAGTGCTGCGTGAGAATCCGTTGCTGCTGCTGTTTCTGGTGGCGGCAATCGGTTACCCGCTGGGCCGGATAAAGTTCGGCGGCGCCAGCCTGGGGGTGGCCGCGGTGCTGTTCGTAGGGCTGGGGGTTGGCGCGCTGCACCCTGATTTGAAGCTGCCCGAGATTGTGTACACGCTGGGTCTGGTGCTGTTTGTGTACA
>CALDSL010000279.1 GCA_937920255.1 uncultured Anaerolineaceae bacterium
ATGTGCATATGCGTTCCGCTGGATACGCCACCCTCGCAAGAAGCGTGCCCGATCCGCTCTCCGGCGCGCACGAATTCTCCGGGTTCCACCCGGTCTCGGTTTTCGATGTGCATGTAGAACAACACCCAGCCGGTTTGTTCGTGCCCGTCGCCGTCCAGGTCCTGGATCACCGCCCCGTTGCCGGTGCGCACGATCAACCCGTCGGCCATGGCCGTCACCCAGGCGTCGTTCTGCACGCAGCCCAGCGCCTCACCCGGCGGGGCGAAGTCCAGCGCGCCCCAGGCCGAGCCGGCCGCCCACGAGGCATGCGGTCCGCCGGTGAACGACCACACCTGCCCCTCTTCAAACGGCAGTTGCAGGGGCGGCTGCTGCAGCCCGCGTGGGATCAGCGGATCCAGCGCAAAGTCGAACGGGTCGCCAAACAGCCGCGCGTAGGTGGCCATCAATCCGTCACCTTCGACCGCCTTCAGCCAGTCCTCGTAGCCATAATATTGCGACAGCAGGTTCTGCACCCCCACCGTCCCGGCGTTGAGCCCGGCATCCGGCGGCACCACGCTGCCATCGCCCAGCAGATAATGCGAAACAGCATCCACCTTCCAGGCGTAATAGCCATAGTTTAGGTGGCTGGCAGCCCAGGTGAGCTGCAGGTACAGGCTGGTGCGGCGCGGGTCGGGCCAGCCGGCGGCGTAGATGCGCGCATCCTCGGGCTCGCGCGGGTCCGTCAGCCAACCCGAGCGGTCTTCGATCAGCGCCAGCAGCAGGCGCGGGTTGACCGAGTATTCTTGCGCCACGCGCTCCACCACCTGCGAGCCGCTGTAGGGCCGGCCTTCCATCTCCTGGCTGTAGCGGCTCAGGTATCCGCCCGCCTGGTTGACGTAGGCGTGCAGGTCAAAGTAGGCGTTTACCGGGCCGTTGACCAATTCGGAATCGGGGATCAGCTTGACCGCCGGGCCGGTGGGTTTGGGCTCTGGCGCGGGGATGGTCAGCACCTGCCCGATGGACAGGATGTCAGGGTTGTCGATCTGGTTGGCCTCGATGATCGCGGCGATGGATACACCCATCGTCTTGGCGATGGCCGCCAGGCTGTCGTTGGGCTGGACGTAATAGGTTTCTTCGCTCTGGCGGATGGGCGGCAGCGTGCGCGGGGGGTCAGGCGTGGGGGATGGCGGGTTGGCGCCGCGCTCCGGCAGCCGGAACGGCACGCTGACCGTGGGGATGCCCAGTGTGGGGCGCGGCGAGGGCGCCGCTGTGGACTGCGGCGCGAACAGTTCCGCCGCGGCCGTTTCGGGGTTATGAGGGCTCTCGACCGGTGGGTTCACGGTGGGCGGTGCGGTGGTGCAGGCAGTCATAGCCGCCAGCAGCAGGATCGCCGCGGCGCGCCAGGATTTGGAGAAGATGCGCGCGCTCACTGTGGCTGCTCGAAGCGCATGGGCAGCCGCCGCCCGCCCAGCACGTGCAGGTGAAGATGAAATACCGTCTGACCCGCGTCCGGGCCGGTGTTGAGCATCAGCCGGTAGCCACTCTCGCGGATGCCTTGCGCTTCGGCCAGCCGCGCGGCGACGGTCATCATGTGCCCCAGCAGCGGCGCTTCTTCAGCCGGAACGTCCGGCAGTCCGTCGAAGTGCCGGTTGGGCACCACCAGAATATGCACCGGGGCCAGCGGGCGCGTGTCGCGGAAGGCGGTCACCTGCTGGTCGCGGTATAGGATGTCAGCAGGGGCTTTCCGCGCGATGATCTGGCAAAATATGCAGTCAGGGTGCTTCATGAGAAGAGACGCTTATTGTCGGTTGACACGCACAATGATTGAACCGCAATGTACGTAAAGTACGCGAAAGAATGATCACGAATCTTCTTCGCGCGCTTCGCGTCCTTTGCGGTTCGTTTGTAGAATTCTGAAAAGTGATGGATCATTGATGCCGATCAGGGTGCGAGCGGTGGAATCTCACCGGTAACAGGTAGGCAAATTATATCGTAATAATCCAGTTCTGTCTGCCGGTGCTCGGCGGCGTACTGCGCCGCCTCTTTGCCGATCTGGCGCACGGTGTCGATGTGCAGGTGCGCGTCGGTGTCCCAGTAGCGCGGCAGCACCATCAGCGGGTCGCCGATCGGGCCTTCGGGCATGTACGAAGGCCGCCCGGGGTCGGCTGCCTCGGCCAGCGGCACCCAGTTGTACATCACCGGGCCGCGCGGGTTGACCGTGAATCCCAGACGGTAGCCGGCCTCGCGCGCCACTTCCGCGCCGCGTTTGGTAAAGCTGCCCGTCGGCCAAATGTAAGCGATGGGCGTCTGCTGGAAATGCTGCTGGATGAATTCAATCGACCCAAATAACTCCGAGCGGATGAACTCTTCGCTGGACGAATTATCGATGGGGATGTTGTGCACCACGCCGTGCGCCTGCACGTCCACCCAGCCGGCGCTGATCACCCCGGCCATGCTGTCGATCAAATCCTGGGTCGAGTTGGGCGTGCTGATCCAGGCGTTGGTGACCGTCCAGCCGTTCTCCTGCACGTGGGGCAGAAAGTGGTCCTCAAAATACTGCGCATAGTGACGATCATCCACGATCAGGATCATCGAGCGCGGCGGGATTTTGGCGTTGTCTTCCAGAAACGCGGCCAGTTCACCGGCGGTGACAGTTTCGAATCCCTGGTCTTTCAGGTCGCGCATCAACTGCTTGAACTGCTCCACCGAGATCTGGTTGTCCTTGGTCACCTCGCCGTCGGTGATCGAGTGGAACATAATCGGCATCACCACCGTGCCGGGGGCGCTTTTGTTGGGGTCCAGCCGGTTCTTGAGATATTGGCAGGTGTCTTCCACGTAGGTGTGCGGCAGGTCACCGGCGCGCAGCAGACCCGTCTGAAACACGGACGGCAGGGCGGGCGGGGTGCGCACCGCGGTGGGCGTGGGTGGGGGCAGGCTGGGCGTCAGGGTGGGCGCGGGCGTGGCGGTGCTGGCCGGCACGGCATAGGTTGCCGTCAGCAGCGCCGATTGGAACACCTGCGTCTGCACCGCGGACGGGTCGGCGGTGGGGGCGGCCGGCGCGCAACTGGCGAGCAGCAGCGCCAGGAGCACGGCGCTGAACGCCAGCGCCCGGCTGGCAGTGGAACGGTGACGTGGCAAGACTTATCTCCTTTGTAAGGCGGGCAGGCCTGGATCAACGCCAGTCTGCCAATGCTATAATAAAACCAGATTGAACCCTCCCAATTGTAACAGGATCAGGCCCGGAATGTCGAACCATGTACCATCCCCCCGGCTGGAACAACTCGTCGCCATCTGGAAAACGCTGGCGGCCAGCATGCCGCTCGAACCCGTGCTGCAGGCGCTGACCGAAACCGCCGCTGCCGTGCTCGACTGCGAAGGCTGCTCGATCTTGCTCTACGACGAGCAGCAGCACGTGCTGCGCTTTGTGGCCGCACCCAAGGAGCAGCTGGCGGTGATGAAAAACCTGGGCGTGCCGCTCGAGCGCAGCGTGGCCGGTTGGGTCTTTACCCACGGCCGGCCGGCGCAGCTCAACCACGCCGGCGGCGACGAGCGCATCTTCCGCGTCGTCGACCGCGAAGTAAGCGATGAGACCCGCTCGCTGCTGGCCGTGCCGGTGATGCACCGCGGCAAGACCATCGGCGTGTTCGAGGCGGTCAACAAGACCGGTCGCGCCTACGGCGAGGAAGACCTGATGCTGCTCGAGCTGCTGGCGGATCACGCCGCCATCACCATCCAGAACGAGCGCGAAATCGAAACAGCGCGTGACGCCGCCCGGCGGCTGCGGTTGGATGAAAAACTGCGCCGCGACCGGCTGGCCATCCTGATCCAGGAACAGCGCGAAGCCACTCGCGCCGTGGTGGATGGGGTGGAGGAAGCGCGCCACCCGCAGCCGCGCGGCGGCGCGCGCGAAGTGCCATGGGCCATGGACGACCCCGATCCCTTCCCCGGCGCGGACGCCATCCTCGATGCGTGCACCCGGCTGGGCGCCATCGCCGAGCAGATGGCCCACCTGCACGATACCGCCGCCCTGCGTGGCGCCCCCCGCTACGAGATCGTGCGGGCGAAGCCTCTGGCCGAGCGCGTGGTGGAGATCTTCGTGCCCCAGACGGCAGACCGAAACATCGCCCTGCTGGTCGACCTGCCCAAAGATCTCACCTGCCGCTGCGACCCGGCGCAGATCGGGCTGGCGCTCTACAACCTGGTGGAGAACGCCTGCCGGTTCAACACCCAGGACGGCTGGGTGCGCGTGCGCGCCGAAAAACTGCACGGCTTCACCAAATTCGCCGTCATCGACCGCGGCGTGGGCCTGTCGGAAAAAGAGCAGGCGGCCCTGTTCGACCCCGCCGCCCAAACCGGCCTGGGGCTGGCCATCGCCAGAGAAATGATCGACCTGCACGGCGGCGAACTGTGGGTCGAGAGCGAAGAAGGCCAGGGCAGCACCTTCGCGTTTTTGCTGCCGGATGATGAAGAACCTTGATGATTCTGTGCGGCTG
>CALDSL010000280.1 GCA_937920255.1 uncultured Anaerolineaceae bacterium
GGGTTCAACTCGATATAATCCGCGATCCTTGCCCAATCTTCCTCATCACGGATGATGTGCTCATAATAATCGCGCTGCCAGACGGGTGTTCCAGGGCTGTTTCGCAGAACATTGATCCTGCGCGTGGACACAGACTTGAAATTTTGGATGATGGCATTCAGCGATCCGGGCTGCGTGCCCTTCATTGAGCCCTTCCCCGCCTTTTGATCCGGCGTCCGATACGTCTCTTGCAGTACCAATATCCCGTGCAGGTGATTCGGCATGATTACCCAGGCATCAAGATTTACTGCAAAATACTGGGGCAATCTTTTCCAAACCGCCCCGGCGCATTCTCCTACGATGTTGTGTCTCATCGTGCCGGAAACGATTTTACCAAAAAGATTCTCTCGTCCTTGCGTGACCAGCGTGACGAAATACGCCCGCGCTTCCGAATAATCAAATTCATGTAAACGAAGCGAGCGGCGGTGGTGTATGTTTGGATCGTACAGCATTCTTTTCCCCGGCGCTCTACCCCTCATACCGGATCGGCTCGACGTCGCGACGCTCGGGCTCGCGGTGGGGGATGCCGCGCGGGTAATAAAACGCCTGCTTCAACTGCTCGGTTAATGGGCCGGACTGGCGGTACCCCTGGTATGTGCCATAAAACTGCGCCCAGCGGAACCGCACAATGCCGCGCCACTCCGCGCCCAACCGGCCGGCGCGGCGCGCGGCGCGCAGATCGCTGGCCGCATTGCCGGTGAACAGCCGCGCCAGGTCGTGCAACCCAAACCGCGCCTGAGGGTAAATGCGGCTGAACGCCATGCCCTCGCGCCGGTAACGGTTATACACCCCCTGCCAGGTCTCGTTGTGCACGTGGATCACTTCGGCCTCGGCCGAATAGACGATGGCGCCGCCGTTCTCAAACGCGCGCCGCGCCCAGGCCAGGTCTTCCAACGCGGGCAGGCTCTCGTCATACGGATGCTGCTCCCACAAGGCGCGCCGGATGGCGGCATTGGCGTTGTTGCAGAACGGGTGACCCTGGCGCGCCACTGACGTTTCGGGAAACCACTGGCGAAAGATCATGTGCTCGCTGAAATGCGTTTTCTCCGCCCCGCGCTGCTTACCGTACACCAGCGCCACATTTGGCGCGCTGAATGGGGCGATTAACCGCTCCAGCCAGTCGGGATAGACCGGGTAGACGTGCGCGCTGGCGATCACCACCACCTCGGCCTCGGCGCGCGCCACGCCCAGGTTGAGGGAATGCCCAAACGTGAACTCCTCCGGGCGCAGGTGCACCACATCCACCGGGTAGCGCGAGGCGATCGCCACCGTGCCATCGGTGGAGCCCGAATCGACCAGGATGATCTGCGCCCCGGCCATGCTCTGCTGCCCAATGCCCTCCAGCAGGCGGCCGATGTGGCGCTCTTCGTTATAAGCGCGGATGACGATCGAACAGGGTGGTTTCATTCTTCCAGTAGAAAATCGCCGTTGTGCAGGATTCCATTGACCACGGCGCGCAACGTGGCCGAGTTTTCCGGCCGCAGTTGCTCCACACTCAGGGGCTTAAAACGCACGTACCCGCGCCAGACGCCATCCTCCTCGATTAAGTCGCCAAAGGGCAGCGAGGTGCGGAAAAGCTGGTAGTACAGGAAGCGGCGCGCGTTGCGCCGGAAGTCGGCCGGAGCCTGCACCGGGGCGCTCAAGAACTGCTCCAGCATCTGGCGGTACTCCGCCGCGCTGGCGGGGAAGAACACCGTGGGGAGCATGGTGAAGCGTGCCCGTCCTGCGCTGAGCACCGGCGCGCCCAGCAGCGACGCCTCCAGCCCGATGGTGGAGTTGTAAATCATCACAAAATGCGATTTCTGGATCAGCTCGTACGAGCTGAAATACTCATCCGCGTCCACGAACAACACGTTGGGAAGCGCGGCGATGTCGCGCTGCCGCGCCCAGTCCGCCACGCTCTCGCGGCTCTCCTTGCCCGGCCGGGATTCGTCGGG
>CALDSL010000281.1 GCA_937920255.1 uncultured Anaerolineaceae bacterium
CGGCGGGAACCCAATCGGTGGGCTCTTTGACCGTGCGCAGGAAGAAGGTAATGGCAAAGGCGAACAGGACGCCAAAAACCAGGAAGGGCAGGAATGTGGCGCGGGCGTATAGCATGCCCGCCAGGCCGTAGGCCAGCAAACTGCCCATCGATCCAATCAGTTCGATATAACCGGTCGCCTGGCTGCGCACCTTCGAGGGGATCAACTGGTAGCGCAGCGCATACGCGGGCACGCCCGAGAAGACCGCGCCGACGACGATGATCAGAATCAGCAGCGCGAGAATGGTGAACGGCAGCACCAGCCTGGACAACACGCCGTTGTTTTCAGCGCTGACCATCCTGACCACGAATGGGATCGCGACAAAACAGGAGATCGCCATGGGCACGCCGATACGAATGAACGGCAGGCGCTTGCCCATGCGGTCGCTGATCCGTCCGATGATCGGGCCGGAAACCAGGCTGAACAGGTTATCGATCGACATCAGCAAACCGGCGGCAAAGGCGGTTAAGCCAAAGCCAAACGTCACGGCTGTTCCGGCGCTGTCAAAGGCTGGGTTACCAGCTTGCAAAAAGATGGGAACGAAGTTGTTATATACCGCCCATAGTGAACTCCATCCGGCAAGCAAAAAGCCGAATGGTAGGATGATCCGCCAGGGAAGTTTTTCTTTGACTTTTACCCCTTCCGCGGGAACAGCTTGTTCTTGAACGCTTTCCATCATATCCTCCTCATCTGCCAGGGACTGCCAGTTGACCAAACGCCAGGATGAAACCACTTGCCGGACATGGAAATATGCGGCAGAACGAAATCTACGCTTCGTGGACGAACTGCCCTCCTTTCAAGATGACCTGACCATCGCCAAGCAATTCGCCGCCCTTGCGCAGGTCTACGATCAAATCCCAGTGCAGCGGCGACTGGTTCGTCCCGCCGGATGCCGGGTATGCCGAGCCCAGCGCCAGGTGAACCGTTCCGCCAATTTTTTCGTCAAACAGGATCTGCCCAATCGGATCGGTGATATTGAAATTTGTACCGATGCCGATCTCGCCCAACCGCCGCGCGCCGGGCGTTTGCAGCGTTTCCTGCAGGTAGGCATCGCCGCTGTCTGCCCGCACGGATACCACTTCTCCATCTTTGAAGGTGAGTTGGATGCCTGCGGCATTTTTGGCCGGGAAGCTGAATGCAACCGTACCGTTGGCCGAATCTTCAATGGGGGCGGTGAAGACCTCGCCGTCTGGCAAATCCGCCAGCCCGTAGCAGTTCAGCCAGTTGCGGCCTTCCACCGACAGTTCCAGGTCGGTGCCTTGCGCGCGGATGCGCAGCTTCTTCACGCGCGACAGGCGGTCAATCAACTCCTGCTGCGCGGCGCGCTGCCGTTCCCACGCCGCGGTAGGGTCGGGGCAGTCCAGGAAGCAGGCTTTTTCCAGCCGGTCATAGAGTTCTTCCAGGCTCATGCGCGAGATGGCCGCCTGCCCCTGCGTGGGCCACGGCATCGACATAAACCGGAAACCGGGCGTGTCCACACGCTGCATGAAGGTCATAAAGACGCCAGCTTTCCCCATGCGCCGCAAATTCAGCTTCGAGGCCGGCAGGCGGCTGGTTTCGTACGGGTTGGGGTCAGATTGGACCAGGATCAGGGCATCGCAGCGTTCGATGATATGCCGTTCGACCGTGCTTTCATGCGTGAGTTGTTCGTCAGACGATTCGCTGACGAGGATATATTCCTGCCCGGGGAACTGCAGCATCACTTCCGGATAAGCCCCGGCGCGCACAATTTCCCGGTACAGCTCCCGGATCAGGGGAATGGCTTCGGTGGACCCCTGCATGGCGACCATCTGGCCTTTTTTCACGTCCAGGCTGTACTGAACCACCAGTTTGGCCAATTTTGAAGGCAGGTCAAGGTTGCTCATGGCATATTCCTTTCGCAAATAGCCGGTTTCATCAACCAACAAGTATGGATTACGCGCCCGTGATCACGCCTTTCAGGTTGTTGAGCATTAGTTGGAACATGGCTTGCTGGTGCTTTTCCACGTCAAACCCGACTTCTCGAACCAGTTCCCGCTTCAGGCTGGCCATGCCGTGCAGCGTCACCCAGCACATGTACAGCATGATGCTGCTGTCAAAGCCTGGCCGGATCTGAAAGACGCCCGATCGGATGCCATCCTCAATAATTCCGGCGGCGGTGTAGTACGCCACCTGCGTCTTTTTCTGCAGTTCTTTCCAATCGCGGTCCAATCCGTTGTTGGAAAAAATGATGTGCGTGAACATCAACTGGTACAGCTCGGGGTTCTCCGCCGCGAACTCCAGGAAAACCGCACAGAAGGCCATCAACCGCTCTTCGGGCGGCAGGGAAGGATCGACTGCCATTCCCCGTTCGCCGAGACGGATAAAGCCATCATTTGCCAGCTCGATGAGGATCTCTTCGAGACTGCCGAAGTACTCGTAAATGGCCGGTTTGCTGTATTCCGCGCGGTGGGCGATATTGGCCAGGGTGGTGTTCTGCAGCCCGCCCTCGGCCAGCAGCGTTTCCGCGGCCTGAAGAATGACCTGCCTGGTGCGTTCCCGCCGGCGCTCGCGCGGGGTCTGCGCCTGATCAACATTCATAACTATCATCCTCCATGGGTACAGGCAGAGCTTTAGCCGCGCAGGTCAACCAGTGCGCGGTTGAGGTTGGCAAGCCCGGTACGAATTTCCGCGGGCGTAGCGCCAAACCCCAGGCGGAAGTGGCGGTTATCCACCTCAAAACAGCGGCCGGGGATGACGAAGGTCCGGTAGGCTTCCGCCAGGTGGCGGTATAGTTTCTCGGGGTCGACGGTAACATGCTCGCGCAAACGCGGCAGGCTGACAACACCCGCTTCCGGGAACACCCACTCAAAATCCTCCTGGCAGTCCATCCATTCGGCCACGATGGCGCGGTTGCGCAGAATGGCCTCACGCGCCTGCGAAAGATAGCGCTCCTTCTGCTTGAGCACCTGCACGGCGATCTCCTCGCCGATGGCATTGTTGGTGATGGTCACCTGCTCGCGGATGTTCAGCACGCTGCTCAACAGCGTCTGGTCCTGCGTTGCCATCCATCCGATGCGGATGCCCGGCAGGCCGTAGCACTTCGACATGCTGGACAGGCTGATGGCCCGCGGGCTTAAGGTTGCCGCCGGAGGCAGCATATTTTCAAAACCCATCTCCCGGTAGGTTTCATCGAACAGCAGATAGAGGCCCTTCGCCTCCACCCAGGCAATCAGTTCTGCCAGCGCTTCGCGCGAGATCATCGACCCGGTGGGGTTATTGGGATGGGTCAGGCTTACCAGTTTGGTTTGCGGGGTGACCAGGCGGTCCAGTTCGGCCAAATCTGGCTTGAACCCATTCTCAAAGCGCAGCGGCAGAAAACTTACCGAACAATTCAATGAGCGCGGGATCTCATACAGCGAGGGATAATTGGGGTGCTCTACGATCACATGGTCGCCGGGCTTGAGCAGCGCCGCTGCGATCAAGAAGATCGCCTCGCTGCCCCCATTTGTCACCAGGATGTTCTCGGCTGTAAGCGGTTGGTACTGCTCGGCCAGGGCGGCGCGCAAATCCGGCCGGCCCTTGTGATAGCCGTACCGGATGGGCAGATCGTCAAACGAGATACCCAACTGGCCAAAGGTCAGGAATTTCACCGCGCTTTCGCCGATGTCGTATTGGACGGCATATTGGTAGTCATCGAACCATTCTTCCAGGATCATGCGTTTAAACCACATCGTTCTTCCTCCTTAGACACAAACTGCCCCGGCCGTTGCTAGCCAATATAGTGAATTTCTCGAATTTTCTGGAAGCGAATATTGAAGGCACGGTCGCCGCTCATCTCCAGCGCAGTCACCTGGTTATCCGCGTTGCGGATGAAGCGCACCCGGTCGAAGTTTTCCGTTTCCGATGAAAATTCGTCTTTCAACACTGGGAACAACCGAATCTCCGGGAAATGCGGGTGGAACAAGGCCAGTCTGCCGGTGTGAGCGGAAACCTCCCATATATTGTGCAGTTCCTCGTTGAAGTACCGGCCGGCATACTCGCTCAGGGTCTGCGGATCGATCTCAACCGGCGGCAGCTTGACAGCCCGCATGGCGCCGATGGGCGAAGTGCTGTTAAAAGCCGTCACCTTGCCTTGCGCGTCGAATTCTGGCACCATGTCTGCGTTCAGCAGGTCGATGCGGTAGCGGTTGTCGCCGGTTTTCTTCAGGGGCAGCCGGGTGGGGTAAAACGGCGTGTGGATAAAGAAGGTATCCTCTTCCGCTTCAACCGTGGCCAGCAGCCCTTCGGGCATCTGGTAATAGCCTGGCAGATCCTTGCCCTCATGTTCCGAGAATGCGACCGATTTGCTGGCCGCGCCGCCGGTGGTTTTGGGCGCCAGATCCGGCAGCACCAGCCCCAACACCTTATTGCCCAGGGTGACGGCATCCATCGACCCATTGTTGGAGAGGATGCCAACCGCCACGCAGTCATCCGGCACAAAAATCAGCTCGCTGCGGAATCCCCCGGCCCCACCGCCGTGCGTCCACAGCCTCTTTCCTTCCCGCTCCGATAATTCCAGCCCGCAGGCATAATTGTTCATGGCGCCGTTGTTGAATGGGCGCGTCTGGTTCAGGCTCATCATCACGCCGGGTTCCAGTACCGGCGCGGTGTAGTTGGACAACCAGCGCGCAAAATCCGTGATCGAAGTGATGATATTGGTCGACCCGCCGACGGAGACGTTTTCGAACGCTTTGGTATAGCTGCCGTCTTCCATCAGGTTGTAATGCCCGGCAAAACGGGGAATCATCTCCTTGTGGTTGTCGCACAGGAAGGTATCGTTCATGCCCAGCGGCTTGAAAATCTCGGCGTCCAGGAACTGGCGCATGGTCATGCCGGTCAGTTGGCGCACGATCTCAGCCGCCATCACATAGCCGGTATTGTTATAGGTGAAGCGGTCGCCTGGCGTAAAGTTCAGCGCGGATTGGCGCCGGGTCAGCGCCAAAAGGTGCTCGCGGGTGTGCACATCGTCGCGGCGGAAGCCGGCATAGGCCTGGATGTTGTACATATCGCGGAAGCCGCTGGTGTGATGCAGCAGGTGATGGATCTGGATGTCTTTATAGGTCTGCGGCAGGTCGGGCAGGTGCTGGAGCAGTGTATCATCCAGCGTGAGCATACCGCGCTTTTCCAGCAGGCGGATGGCGAACGCGGTGAACTGCTTGGAAACCGAGGCAATATTAAACCTGGTGTTGGTGTCGATTTTGACTTGGTGTTCCAGGCTGGCGAAACCGGCGCATGCGAAGATCGGGGCCTCGCCGCGGATCACCACGCAGGCTGCCACCCCGGGAATATTCTGCCAGGGCGCAAGGACATCCATCATTTTTTGCTCAAGCACAGACATCATCTTCCTCCTCTTGATCCTGTTATTGTCAACCCGCCGGATGTTCGGCTTCCTGAAGTACCGCCGCGATCGTCGCTTCGATTGTTTTCTGCTGCTGCGCCAACTGGGCGGCGTACGCCGCAGGGATATCCAGAACGGACGGCCCCATGTCGAACCCGCGCGCCTGCATCCCCATCTGATACCCATACGGGAAAAACACCTTTTTCATTTGCTCGGTAGCGCTGGCCACAAGGCGCTGGATGCGCGCCGCCTCGGCCAACTCCCCGGCCTGATAATGCCGGTAGATCGCCGTCATCAACTCGGGCAGAATGCCGCCGGATGCCACCATGCAGCCATGCGCGCCGCTGGTCAGGGCGGCAAGCAGCATTTCTTCCCAGCCCACCATCACGTGAAAATCTGGCCGTATGTCCTCCGCCAGGTTGAGGATGTTCTGGACATTTGCCAGGCTGCCGCTGGATTCCTTGATGGCGACGATGGTATCGATCTCCAGCAGCCGGCGCAGGGATTCAGTCGAGATCTCGTTGGCATAGAACGGGACGTTGTATAGGATGACGGGCATGTCCAGCCCCTTGGCCACGCTGGCCAGGAATTCTTCCACCACCTCGGGCGGGTACTTGAAGTAGTATGGGGCTGACAGCACCACCGCATCGGCGCCCGCGCGAAAACAGTACTTACCGAATTCAATCGATTGGCGCGCGTTGGGGCTGCTGATGCCGGGGGTCACTTTAACCCTGCCACGCGCCGTGGCAATGACGGTGTCCACGAAATCGCGTTTGTCCTCTTCCGGAATGTGGATAAGCTGGCCAACATTGCTGACCGGAAATATTCCATCGATCCCTTTGTCGATGAAGAATTCCACCATGTGTTGGATCGTGGGTTGATGTATGCGTTTGTGGCTATCAAAGGGGGTGAGCATGGCAGCATAGATGCCAGCGGGTTGGAACATGGGTATCACCTCTGTATGCAGGGAGATGATAATACTTTACTACTATTCGGAAAGTTTATCAATAGTCAATTTATTGATATCAATCAGACAATCAAAAAACAACCGCCCCTCTGCATGGGACGGCGGTTTTCCATCATTTTTCTACCCAATCATCCGATCAGCCGGCCAGCGCGGCGGCGACGATCTCCTGCGCTTCGGCAAAGATTTGCTTGAGATGATCTTTGCCGCGGAAGCTCTCGGCGTAGATCTTGTAGATATCCTCGGTGCCAGATGGACGGGCGGCGAACCAGCCGTTTTCGGTAACCACTTTCAGCCCGCCGATGGAAGCATTGTTAAACGGCGCGCTGGTGAGCTTGGCGGTGATCTTCTCGCCCGCGAGTTCCTGCGCGGCCACCATTTCCGGCGACAGGCGTTCCAGCACGGCCTTTTGCTCCGGCGTGGCAACCACGTCGGTGCGTTCGTACACCGGGTCGCCAAACTGTTCCGTCAGCGCGCGGTAATGCATGCCCGGGTCGCGGCCGGTGACCGCGGTGATCTCGGCCGCCAGCAGGTCGAGGATGATGCCGTCTTTGTCCGTCGTCCAGACGGTTCCGTCGTGGCGCAGGAAGGAAGCGCCGGCGCTCTCTTCGCCACCGAAACCAAACGAGCCGTCGATCAGGCCGTCGACGAACCACTTGAAGCCCACTGGCACTTCGGCCAGCCGCCGGCCCAGGTGCGCGGCCACGCGGTCGATCATCGAGCTGGAGACCAGAGTCTTGCCGATGGCCGCGTCCGCGCGCCAGCCCGGCCGGTGCTGGAACAGGTACCAGATGGCGACCGCGAGGTAATGGTTGGGGTTCATCAGCCCAACGCTGGGGGTGACGATGCCGTGGCGGTCAGCGTCCGAATCATTGCCAAATGCCACGTCAAAGCGGTCTTTGAGCGTGATCAGGCTGGCCATGGCATACGGCGACGAGCAGTCCATGCGGATCTTGCCATCTTTGTCGACCGTCATAAAGCCAAAAGTTGGGTCGACGCGCGGGTTCACCACCTCAATATTGAGACCGTACATTTCCACAATCGGCTCCCAGAAGTCAATGCTGGCGCCGCCCATCGGATCGACGCCGATCTTCAGGCCAGAATCGCGGATGGCCGCCATGTCGATCACGTTACGCAGGTCGGTTACATAGGGAGTGATGTAATCGTACTGGTGCGTGGTTGCAGCCTGCATCGCGCGGGAGAGCGGCATGCGTTTGACGCCGATCAGTCCGTCTAGCAGGATCTCATTCGCGCGCGCCTGCATCGCCTTGGTCGTGACCGTATCGGCTGGGCCGCCGGCGGGCGGGTTATATTTGAAACCGCCGTCGTCGGGCGGGTTATGCGAAGGCGTAATCACCACGCCATCGGCTAACCCGCTGGTCTTGCCGCGATTGTAAGTGAGAATGGCGTGCGAGATGGCGGGCGTGGGGGTATAACCGTAGCTCGCGTCGACCATGATGTCCTGTTCGTTGGCAGCAAACACCTCAATGGCGCTTGCCAGCGCCGGCTCCGACAGGGCGTGCGTGTCCATGCCCATAAACAGCGGGCCGGTAATGCCCTGCGCCCGGCGGTACTCGCAAATGGCTTGCGAAATGGCCAGGATGTGGCCCTCGTTAAAGCTGCCGCGGAAGGAAGAACCGCGGTGGCCAGACGTTCCGAACGCGACGCGCTGGGTCGGGTCGGAGAGGTCCAATTCCCTGGTGTAATACGCCGTGATCAGACGCGGCACGTTGACAAGCATTTCATGGGGTGCGGGTTTCCCCGCCAGCGGGTGAAGACTCATGGGCCAACCTCGATTTTGGAAAGGAATAAGACAAGTGCTCGCGTGCCGACCGCGCATGGCTGCAACACGCATCCGCGGCGGGAACCGCCCGCGTGTATCTCCCGGCACGCGCCGTGTTCCGCGCGGCTCAATACAGTTCTGGAACGAACGTCTGGTCGGTAATCGGAGGGCGAATGTAGCCCTTATCCGCCTGCCTGGGCGGCAGCACGATGGGATCCGGGGTCAAATCTTCGTACGGGATCTGCTTCAGCAGGTGACAGATGACGTTCAGGCGCGCCCGCTTTTTGTCATCCGAATGAACCACGTTCCAGGGCGATTGTTTGGTGTCGGTATAGGCGAACATGGCGTCTTTGGCGCGAGAATACTCCACCCATTTCGACCGGCTCTGCAGATCCATGGGGCTCAGCTTCCAACGCTTGGTCGGATCTTTAATCCGCGCCTGGAACCGCCGCTCCTGCTCTTCGTCGCTGACCGAGAACCAGTATTTGATCAGGATAATGCCGGACCGGATCAGCATCTTCTCGAATTCGGGGCACGAGCGCAGGAATTCCTGGTATTCCTCTTCGTTGCAGAAACCCATCACGCGCTCCACGCCCGCGCGGTTGTACCAGCTGCGGTCAAACAGCACGATCTCTCCGGCGGCTGGCAGATGCGGCACATAGCGCTGGTAGTACCATTGGGTCTTCTCGCGTTCAGTGGGCGTGCCCAGCGCTACCACGCGGCAGATGCGGGGGTTCAGGGTTTCCATAATGCGCTTGATCGTGCCCCCCTTCCCGGCGGCGTCCCGCCCCTCAAACACCACGACCACCTTCAACCCTTTGTACTTGACCCACTCTTGCAATTTGACCAGTTCAATCTGCAGCCGCGCGAGTTCTTTCTCGTACTCCTCGGTGCTCAACTTCTTCTTTTTGGCAGGCGCTGGAGAGGTGGATGAGGCGGCATGCTCTTTGGCATCGCCACCGGCAGCGTCCTTGCCGTGCTTGCCGGATTTCTTCGCCTTTTTTTCTTCCTTCTTCAACGCTTTCAGCTCTTTCTTGCTCAGCGGCTTTTCCTCAACCTTGGCAACCTCTGCCGTGGGCTGGTCCTTCCCCGATTCAGTGATTTCGGCGGTTTGCTCATGGCCATCTGGCTGCTCAGCGTTTCCAATGGGCGCACTATCCGTTTCCATCTTCCTCTCCTTTTTCTTCTTGCCCATGATCATCTCCGTTTCTCCTATTGTATAACCATTGTCCAGACAGCAGTTGCAGATCGCAGTGTCTATTTTCCCGTAGTGCAGACTCAACATGGCTTCGCTCTTGCGCGCCAGGTAGGCCGCTGGGCCAAATTCAGCAACAACGCCAGCGTCTTGACGGTGACGCGCTTTTTGGAGGAATCGAACAGGATCTCGCCCAACTGCTTCCGCCCTATTTCATGGGCAGCTCGTGGTGCCCGCCGAACTGAAACCGCATGGCAGAAAGCAATTTGTTGGCAAAATCATCCTCGCCGCGTGAGGAGAAACGCGAGAACACGGCGCTGCTCAACACGGGAACGGGTGTGGCTGTGTCGACCGCGGCGTGAATCGTCCAGCGTCCCTCGCCCGAGTCGGACACGCGGCCCGCGAACCGGGAGACCTGCGGATCTTCCGCCAGCGCGATAGCTGTCAGGTCAAGCAGCCACGATGCGACTACGCTACCGCGCCGCCACAATTCGGCGATATCAGCCAGATTCATATCGTATTGATAATGTTCGGGATGGCGCAGGGGCGTCTTTTCCGCGCTGGCCTGCTGGGCTTGTTTTCCCGCATTGGCATGGTGGAGCAGGTTGAATCCTTCCGCATAGGCAGCCATAATGCCATACTCGATGCCGTTATGCACCATTTTGACGAAATGCCCCGCACCGGACGGCCCGCAGTACAGATAGCCTTCCTCCGCGGTGCCGCCGAGCTGTTCCCGCCCAGGCGTCCGGTGGATGGTGCCGCGCCCCGGAGCCAAAGTCTTGAAGATCGGATCGAGGTACTGCGCCGCTTCCACCGGCCCGCCGAACATCAGGCAGTAGCCGCGTTCCATCCCCCAGACTCCACCGCTGGTGCCCACGTCCATGTAATCAATTCCCAGGGCAGCCAGATCCTCGGCGCGACGAATGTCGTCGACATAGTGGGAGTTGCCGCCGTCGATGACAATATCGCCCGCTACCAAAAGAGGCTTCAGTTCGTTGAGCACCGTATCAACCGCTGCCGCCGGGATCATCAACCAAATCACCTTCGGCGATTGCAGTTTCCCAACCAATTCTTCCAATGCGGATGCGCCAACCGCCCCTTCGGATTCAAGCTGTTTCACTGCGTCCAGCGCACGGTCAAAGACCACGCAACTGTGCCCGCCGCGTATCAGGCGGCGTACCATGTTTGCTCCCATCCGGCCCAAACCAATCATTCCGAGTTGCATGTCATTCTCCTCAGTCTATTCTGCGCAATTTAATATAAACTATGCGCCATCCGAAATATCTCCCCGCTTCAATTTTTGGAGGCCTGTAGCGGCAGCCACGATGACTTCATCCGCGAGTCCCAGAAACAACCCGTGACATACAATGCCCGCGCGCGCATCCAGGCGCGCGCCCAGGGCATGGGGGTCGCTGATGGGCCCAAAGTGACTGTCCAGAATGTAATTGCCCTGGTCGGTGACAAAGGGTGCCCCGTCCGATGCCAGGCGCAGGGTTGGCCGCGCGCCCAGGCGCTCCAGATAGGCAAACTGCGTGCGCCAGCCGAAGGGAATTACTTCGACCGGCACCGCCCAGGTGGTACCCAGCTCCGGGGAAAGCTTGCTCTCATCCACAATGATGATCTCCCGCCGGCTGGCCTGCGCCACAATCTTTTCGCGCAGCAGCGCGCCACCACCACCCTTGATGAGGTTCAGGTTCGGGTCCACCTCGTCGGCGCCATCAAAGGTCAGGTCGATCACACGACCGTCCGCGCCCGGCGCATGCTCTTCCAGCGCGGTGAGCGGAATGCCCAGGCTTCTGGCCTCCTGCTCCACCGCGCGCGAACAGGGCACGCCCAGAATACCGGTCAACTCACCCCGCGAGAGCATCCCAGCCAGGCCGCGCACCGCCAACACCGCCGTACTCCCGGCGCCCAGGCCCACAATCATCCCGGACCGGATATAAGAGAGAACGTGATCGGCTGCCTGTTGTTTGAGCTGCTGTTCGGAGGGCATATGCGACCTCACCTTGTGGTTCTCCGCCTCCTCGTGCCCCACTGGCTGCCTGCATCCACTGCCCAGGTCGGAGGAATAATCGTCTATTTAGTATATAACACACCCGCAAGATGGAGGACAGGTGCGGTTGAGCGGTGGGGATCAGCGGGCGTTCTGCAGACAGGCCATATTCCATGGCTTGATAACGTTATATGGCAAATCAACCCCTATTGACGGCCGGTTGGAATACCTCTATGCTTTCTACAATGGATGGCGTGTTTTGCACTGATTTGGGATTGTCCATCCGGCAGAACGTGTGTCCGAAGAGGAGTAACCGATGAACACCCCTGTTCGACCCTTTGAATTCTCCACCCTCTCCAAATGGCTGCACTGGGGCAGCCTGGTCTTGCTGTTCGGCATGGCCGCGGCCGGCACGATCATGACCAGCCTGCAAGACGGTAACCCGCAGAAGCTGATGATGTACCGCACCCACGGAACGATCGGCCTGCTGATGGTCCTGGCCACGCTGGCGCGCATCGTCATCCGCCTGCGCCGGCGCCAACCGGCCCCGGAAGGCATGACCGAAAAGTGGAACCTGTGGCTGCACGACGCGGTCCAGTGGGGGATTTACCTGGTGCTGCTGGGATTGGGGATCAGCGGCATGGGCACCTTCGCGTTGAATAATATGACCGCCTTCAGCGCCGACCCGGCCGCGCTGGATCGCAGCGTCCCCACCATCCAGGGGCACTTCCTGATGACCCGCCTGCTGCTGGTGCTGGTGTTCCTGCACGTGGCCGGCGTGTTGCGCCACCAGTTCACGCGCAGCAACATCCTGCGCCGCATGGGGCTCAACCTTCCCATCGGTAAGGCCAGCCAGCCCACCGCGCCGCCGGTGGCCAGCGACCATTCGTAAGGGCCTGTCTACCGGTTTCGTTCCGGCTGCGGCTTATATCGTTATGACCACTTTCCCGCGCGCGTGGCCCTGACGCAGGTAGCGCACCGCGTCCGCGGTCTGATTGAGCGGGTAAACCCGCTCGATCACCGGTTTGAGTTTCCCTTCTTCCACCAGCCGGATGACATACGCCAGGTCGTCCGCATCGGCTTTGGCTGAGAGCAGGCGCATCTTGCGGCGGCCCAGCGAAAGGATCGGGCCGAGCACCATCGTTGTGAGTATCTGCGACAGCGCCCCGCCGATCATGACAAAGATGCCGTCCGGCTTCAACATGCGCCGGTACACCCGCAGCGGATGGCTGCCGTTCACGCCGAGAATGAGGTCGAATTGCTCTCTGCTTTGGGCCGGGTCTTCTTTGGTGTAGTCCATCACGCTATCGGCTCCCAACGAACGAACGGTTTCCACGCTGCCCGCGCCGCACACGGCGGTCACCTGGGCGCCAAAGGTTTTGGCAAGCTGCACTGCAAAGGTGCCCACCCCGCCGCCGGCGCCGTAGATCAGCACCTGCATCCCCGGCCGGATTTTGCCCAGATCCCTCAGACCTTGCAGGGCAGTCAGCGCGGCCATGGGGACGGCCGCGGCATCCACGAACGAAACGCCCTCGGGTTTGAGCGCCAGGAGTTTTTCCGGCGCGGCCACGTACTCCGCAAACCCGCCAAACCCGGCGCCGGCGAGATCGCCAAAGACCGCGTCTCCCACCTGGAACCGCGTGCAGTTGCCGCCGGCCGCTTCCACCACCCCGGCAACGTCGGCGCCGAAGATTTTCCGCTCGGGGATGATCCCCATCGACATGGAGCGGTAATCGGCGGCATTGATCGAGGTATTCACCACTTTCACCAGCACCTGGCCTTCCCCTGGCGCGGGTTTGGCCACCTCGCGCAGGTTGAGGACTTCACCGGGCGAACGCTTATCGTAGACGATTGCTTTCATGGTTGTTTCCATTTTTGTATGATTACTCGCTTTTCAATTCGCACTGGAAGACTTCGCCAATCCCGACACCGAAAACATCTGCGATGCGGAAGGCCAGTTCGAGCGAGGGCGAATACTTGCCGGACTCGATGGCAATGATAGTTTGCCGGGAAACGCCTACTTTTTCCGCCAGGTCTTGCTGGGTCATCTCGTTGGCAAAGAACCGCAGCCGGCGAATATTGTTTGAGATCTCGAATTTCTTTGGCATGCTGTTATGCGCCCCTCCGGTAATAGAATAGCTGCCCCGCGCCCTCCAGCAGCGAGCCGGCCATGAAGGACAGATAGAAGATGTTCAGCATGACAACCGGCGAGTAACCGAACACGACCGCCAGCAGCGCGCTGACGAAGCCAACCCCAGCGACGATAAAGCCAATGCGCATCGACTTGAGCTCGATCTGCCGGTCGCGTTCATCTTCCACCATTTCACGGTCGATGGCCCGTTTGATATCCTTGTCATCGCTCTGCTCGTTTTCGATTTTCGACCGCGCGGCCAGGAAGATGGAGAAGAGAATGTGGAAAAGGATCTGGGTGACAATCGCCACGCCGATGCCGATGGCGATAAAAATGAGCATCGTGGTTGCCCACGGTTTGAGGTCGCCGGCCGGCAGCGCGGCCATGCGGGTAGGATTGAAGGCATAAAGACAGTAGGCGGCAAAGACCAAAATGCCCGAAAATATGCTGGCGCCTGTTCTTGTTTCCTGGTACGACATGTGAAAAACCATCCTTTCTTGTGTCTGATCTGATAGACACATAGTATCATATATTTTACATAATGTCAATATATTTTTACATAATGTTTTGTTTTGTTTACCCGTTAATCCACAAACCCGCCCACCAGGGCGTGTTTGTGGATTTCTTGTTTGATAACTCGATTTGGTAGAAGTGCCGTACCCTTCGACGGGGCTCAGGGTACTTGTTTATCGTCTTGCGTGGCCCGTTAAACGCGACCGGCTTTGCCGGTGTTCAACCGTCGATATCCACCGGGCCGTCGCCGACGATCTCGTCAAAGTAATCGCGCAGCGGGCGCAGGTAGGCTTTCTCCCAGGTCTCCATAACCTGCCTGGTAAAGCCATCCGGGATACCGGTCTGGTCCAGCGTCAGCAGGCTGCCCAGGCAGGTGGCTTCCAGGCGGATATCCACACGCGAGGCGGGCGCATCCGGCGGGTAATCGCTGGTTTTCCAGTTCATCACGATGTGGCTGAATGGCGTGGCCACCAGCACCTCGCCGCTCACGTAACCATCCAGGCTGGTGAACGCCTCCCCCGCCGTGCCACTGATCTGCGCCGCTTTGCCGGTAATCCGGCTGTGCTCATATGAGTCGAACCAAGCGCGGTATGCGCGTTCCGGCGAAACCGGGAAATCTACCGAAAATTGAAACGATTCTGGCATTATCCACCTCCTAACAGTAATATGTGGGCATCCGCCACAACCTGATTCTACCCTGCTTCGCTTCCACCACCAGCCGCGGGCGGCGGTGAGGCTGGAGAGGAATCGGCTTCGTCCCCCGCAAGCCTGTGGGTCTTCATATCGTAGTGGCCGCGCAGGTCGTCGCTCAGCGTCTCTTTCCACAGCGGGACGCCGGAGAAATAGGCCGCGCGCGCCAGTAGGTGCGAGCTGATGGGCGCGGTGATCATCAAGAACAGCACCACCGCCAGCGCGCGTGTAGTGACGGTGATCTCGCCAAAGTAAATCGCCACGCCCAGCATGATGAACCCCACCCCCAGCGTGGCAGACTTGGTATTGGCGTGCATGCGCATGAACAGGTCGGGCATGCGCAGCACGCCCAGCGCGGCAATGAAGGTAAACACCGCGCCAACCAGTAAAAATCCTAGGGCTATGATTTCCGCCACGGAACACTTCCTTTCTCAATAAAATGCGCGAAGGCCGCCGTTCCCAGGAAGGCGATCAGGGCCAGCACCATGGCCTCATCGATGTAGATCGGCTGGTCGGTGGAAACTGCGTAAACCCCAATCAACCCCACCGCCGTGATGGCGATCAGATCCAGCGCCACCACGCGGTCGGGCAGGCTGGGCCCGCGCACCAGGCGCACCAGCGCCAGAAACATGGAAACCACCAGCAGTCCAAACAGGATATCCATGATCATTCGTCCACCTCCACAGGCTCGACTGGGGCCGGCTGCTGCGAGAACAGCTCGATCACCTGGCGTTCAAACCCTTGCTTTACTTCGTCCTTCACTTGTTCTTCGTCCGGTGCGTTGATGAAATGCAAGAACATGGTCTTGCGGTCATCCGAAATATCCATCAGCAGAGTGCCGGGGGTGAGCGAAACCATATCCCCCAGCAACAGCAGCGGCACGTCACCACGCACATCCATTGGCACGGCGACCACGCGCGGTTTCATCTGCATTGGACCCGGGCGCAGCACGTCGCGCGCCACCCGCAGGTTGGCGATCAGCAGCTCCCACAAGAAGGAGATGGTGATGCGCACAATTTGCCCGATCTTGGCGAAGTATTGCCCGCCGCCAAACACGCCACGCAGCAAAAACAAAACCACATAACCCATCGCGAACCCGGTTGCCAGGTTCCCCAGCGTAAACCGCCCGGTCAGCGCAGACCACACCAGTGCCAGAACGATATTAATAAAGAACAGTCCCATTATTCAGCGCTCCGAAAAACTGCCTCAATATACCCGGATGGGTCGATCAACTGCTGCCCGGCATCCACGGCGATTGGGAAGAACTGTCCCGCGCCAAACCCGATAGCCAGCGTGACCAGCGCGAGCAGGATCATGGGCAGGTACCAGGCCGCCCACCGCGTCTTGATGCTCACCGGCTCGGGCTGGCCTTCCACCTCTTCAGCCGGGTCGGGTTTCCAGAAGCCCAGGTTCCAGATTTTGGTCATCGAGAAGAGCGTCAGGAAGCTGACAAACAGCGCCACGCCCACCAGCCAGAACTGATCCACCGCGAAACCGCCCTGCAGCAGGCTCAGCTTGGCAAAAAAGCCCGAAAGCGGCGGCAGCCCCGCCAGCGACAGCGCCGGGATCAGAAACAGCACCGCCAGCAGCGGCATGCGCTTGTACAGGCTGCCAATTTTATACAGGTCGCCGGATTTCCCGGCGCGCTCCATTGCCCCGGCCACCAGGAACAGGTTGGTCTTCACCACCACGTGATGGAAAATGTAGAACACCGCGCCAGAAATTGCCAGCGGGGTGAACAGCGCCAGCCCCATGATCATGTAACCGATCTGGCTGATGATGTGAAAAGACAGGATGCGGCGCACTTCGTTCTGCGCCACCGCGCCCAGCACCCCGGTGAGCATGGTCAGCCCGGCCACCCACAGCAGGATGGTCTGGAAGGGTCCACTGCCCAGCGGGAAGATGAGAGTGAAGACGCGGATGAGAGCGTACACGCCCACCTTGGTCAGCAGCCCGGCGAACACCGCTGAAACCGCCGGGGGTGGCGCGTAGTACGAATCGGGCAGCCAGAAGAAGAGCGGGAAGACCGCGGCTTTGATGCCAAACGCGATCAGGAACATGGCCGCCACGGCGTTGATCAGCCCGGTGGCCTCGGGGTCGGCGCGCACCTCGCCAAACTTGACTGCCATGTCGGCCATGTTGAGCGTGCCAATCAGCCCGTACAACAGCCCCAGCGCCGAGAGAAAAATGGCCGATGAGATCAGGTTGAGCGTGACATACTTGATCGACCCGATTGTCTGCCCTTTGTCGGTGCCCAGGGCCATCAATACGAACGACGACATGAGCATCACCTCAAACCAGACGTACAGGTTGAACATGTCGCCGGTGAGGAATGCGCCGTTGACGCCCAGCAGCAGAACGAAATACAACGGGTAATAGCCAATCGCCTCGCGTTCCTTGTTAATGCTGGCCAGCGCGTACAAATGCACGGCAAAACCGATCAACCCGGACACCACCAGCATGATCGCGCTGAACAGGTCTGCCACCAGAGTGATGCCAAACGGCATGGGCCACGAACCGACTTGCACCACCTGGATGCCATTGACGCGCACCTGAAGAAACAGCGCCAGCACAGCCACCAGCAGCACCGACGCCCCCACCGTGGCGATCAGGCGCTGCAGCCGGCGCGAAGCGGGTAAATCCCGTTCGAGTATGGCCAGCCCAAACAGCCCGGCGATGGCGGTCAGTATCGGAACCAGCAGCGGCGCGATGAGCAAAAAACCGGATTGGCTCATTCGGACTCCTCGGTGAGGTTGAGCCGGTCAAGGTCGTCGCTGGAGATCACGCGGTACACGCGCGCCGAAAGCGCCAGCGCGAAGGCGATCACGCCCAGGCTGATGACGATGGCGGTGAGAATGAGCGCCTGGGGCAGCGGGTCGGCGGCGGGGCCGGTGAGCGTGGTGGCCTCCGGGCTGATCACCGGCGGGCCGCCCAGCGACAGGCCGGATGCAGTAAAGATCAGCAGGTTGGTCGCGTGGCTGAGCAACGCCAGGCCGATCAACAGCTTGACCAGGCTGCGCCGCAGCAACAGATACACCGCGGATGCGTACAGTATGCCAATAACAATCGCAAGGATAATTTCCATCGCGTCAAGCACCTTCTTCCAGTGAAAAAACCAGGGTGATGGTGATGCCAAACACCAGCAGGTAAACGCCGATGTCAAACAGCACCGGCGTCCCCACTTCCAGCGCGCCAAACCCGGGGATCGTGATGTAGGTCCACAACCCGGTGAGGAAAGGCTGCCCGGCCAGCAGGCCGATCAGTCCGCTGCTCACCGCCACCAGCAAGCCGCTGGTGATGAGCACCGCCGGAGAAATTTTGAGCACGCGGCGCGCTTCGTTGGCGTTGTACGAGAGCGAATACAGCGCAAACGCCGCGGCCGCCACCAGCCCACCGGCAAAGCCCCCGCCCGACTGGTTGTGACCGCGGACCAGCAGGAACAGCGAAAACAGGATCAATAGCGGCATCAAAAAGCGGATGGCCGTGCGCAGAATAATGGAATTCATGGTCGCCTCCCGCGTTTGTATTTCAGGATGGCAAACACCCCGGCCGCGGCCACCGCCAGCACCGTGATCTCGCCCAGTGTGTCAAACCCGCGGAAGTCGACCAGGATCACATTGACGATATTGCGCCCATGCGCCAGCGGTACAGAATTTTCGATAAAGTATCCCGAAATGCTGGGAAACAGCGAAACCCGTATGGTGGTAAGCACCAGCAGCGTCATCATCACGCCCACCACCCCGGCCACCACAGCGTGCACCGCGCGCATGCGGCGGTGGCTGAGCTGGTCGAACTGGGGCAGATGGTAGAAAGCGAAGACGAATAGCACCACCGTGATCGATTCGATCAGGAACTGGGTCATTGCCAGGTCAGGCGCGCCATAGCGCAGGAACACCAGCGCAATGCTGTAGCCCACCACGCCCATCGCCGCGATTGCGCCCAACCGCGAGCGCGAGCGCACCGCGGCGACCGCCGCCAGGACCATCAAAATACCCAGCGCGGCCTCATAAAAGTAGACACCGGTCAGGTTCGACGGCAAGGCCAGCCCTTCGCGCGAGAGGATCTGCCAGCCGGTGAGCGCCACGGTTGAGAAGATGATCACCAGCAGGTAGTAACTGAGCTGGCCGTTTTGCAGCACGCGCGTCTGCGCCTTGGCGATCACATTCAACAGATCAATCGAGCGGTTGTACCCGGCCTCCGGCCCACGACGCAGGATGGGCTGCAGCCGGCCAATCTGGCCGCGCCAGGCATTCCAACCCATGTAGAAGACCGCCCCCAGAAAAACTGCCAGCACGCTCATCCCCAGCGCCAGGTTCAATCCGTGCCACAGGTAGAGCTTCACATCCAGCGCTGAATCGGTCACGGCGCGAATTGCGGGCTGCAGCAGCCCGTTGGAAACTGCCTGCGGGAACAGCCCCATCGCCAGCCCCAGCACGCCCAGCACCGCCGGGCCGATCCACAGCGTCACCGGCGGATCGTGCGGGGTCACCGGCGTGGATTTCAACTGGCCGAAGAAGGGGCGCACGGCGATCAGTCCCGCCAGCGCCACCGATACCGCGCTGCTCAGCACCGCGGCCGGCACCAGAATGAACCAGATGCCCTGCCCGTGCAGCACCGCTTCAAACAGCAGTTCTTTGCCAATAAAACTGAGCAGCGGGCCAAGCCCCGCCAGCGAGAGCGCCGCCAGCCCGGCCACGCTCGTCAGCAGTGGCATCTTGGCACGCAGCCCACCCAGTCGGTCAAGGTCGCGCGTGCCGGTTTCGTGGTCAATTGCCCCCGCCACCATGAACAGCGCGCCTTTGTACAGCGCGTGCGCCAGCAGGAACACGATCGCCGCCTTGGCCGCCTCTTCCGCGCCGATGCCGAGCAGCATGACCATCGTCCCCAGCGAGCTGATGGTCGAATAGGCCAGAATGCGCTTGAGGTCGCTGGTGTTGAGCGCCATAAACGCCCCCACCAGCATCGTCACCAGGCCCACGCCGGTGACGGCTGCCTGCCACACCGCCGATTCGCTGAACACCGGGTACAGCCGCGCCAGCAGGTACACGCCGGCCTTGACCATGGTGGCCGAGTGCAGATAGGTGCTCACCGGCGTCGGGGCTTCCATGGCGTTGGGCAACCAGAAATGGAACGGGAACTGCGCCGACTTGGTGAACGCCCCCAGCAAAATCAGCAGCAGGGCCGGCAGGAACAGCGCGTGATCCGCCAGCGAACCACCCGCCGCCACCAGGTCCGAAATCTCGTAGCTGCCGCCGGCCATGCCCAGCAGGATCATGCCGCCCAGCAGCGCCAGCCCGCCCCCGCCGGTGACCAAAAAAGCCTGGAGCGCGGCCGAACGCGCTTCAGGCTTGTGGTTCTCAAAACCGATCAGCAGGTACGAGGTGATGCTGGTCAGCTCCCAGAACAGGAACAGCGCCAGCAGGTTAT
>CALDSL010000282.1 GCA_937920255.1 uncultured Anaerolineaceae bacterium
ATATTACTCCGAGCTTGCTCTTTTTTCAAAACCCACCAGCTTTGGGACGACTACCGGTTGGATTACCATTGAACACGCTGGCGGCGCGATAGGGATAATCCTACACAAATTACGGCAAATCCCCGTTGTTATTCAGTTGGGCTTTGGATAACATACATACAGCAAGCGCAAGAAGCTCAACCATTGCGCCAGAATGCATGATGCTGCATCCAACCAGTACACCAGACGGACCAGATTGCCCTCAGGAGAAGAACATGCAAGTGAAAGATGTGATGACCAAGCAGGTGAAAGTAATCCCTTCCAACGCCACCATTCGAGACGCCGCCAAGCTCATGAAAGATATCGACACCGGCTTTATCCCCGTGATCGACACAGACAACGTCATTGGCGTCATCACCGATCGCGATATCGTCCTGCGTTCCACGGCTGAAGGCCGCAACCCCAATGAGACCAAAGTGGAAGAAGTGATGACCAAAGAGTTCTTCTTCCTGTACGAAGACGAAGACGTTAAAGAAGCGGCCAAAGTGATGAGCGATCGCCAGGTACGCCGCCTTCCGGTTGTCAATCGCCAGGAAGAACTGGTGGGTGTCCTGTCTTTGGGTGATCTGTCGGTCGATACATCCGATGAAAAACTTTCGGGTAAAGCGTTGGAGGAAATCTCCAAACCGGCAAAACCCGACCTATAAGATGGAAGGGGGCTGCCAGATGGATAGCCCCCTCTTTTTTTCGTCGCTGCCAACAGGGCAACCCATATGGATCAAGATCCAAAAGAGCCTCGAGAACACCTCTCAAACCACAGGCACGACGCCTGTTCGCTGCCCTCGGTGGGCGACCTGGTTTACAGCACCGATGGCGCCGAGTTGGGAACGGTGGAGGCGGTGGTTCGTGGCTCGCCCGCGCAAAGTTCTGCGCTCATCATTATCGCCAAAGGTATTTTTCTCGACTCCTGCCGCTGCGTGGCCCTGGAACGGGTCTTAAGCGTGCAAGATGGCATCGTCACGCTCGATCTGAAAGCGCGCCAGGTGGAACATCTCCCCCCTTGCCAGACAGCCAACCACGCGCCACGGGCTTAATCGGTCCGGTGGTGCAGCTTGATCTTCGGCTGGTGCTTTTCGACCGAATGGCGCCCGATCGATGCGGACAGGTGGGCGCCGAAGATGATCAGAATGTTATTCACATATAGCCACAACAGAAGCACCGCCACCGCCGCCAGCGGGCCAAAGATCGTGTCGTAATTTGCCGCCCCAATATTGATATACCAGCTAAACAGGGTTGAGGTCAGGAACCACGCCAGCGCGACAATCAGCGCGCCCCATGCCGCTTCCGACATCTTCACCGGCGTGGCGGGCAACAGGCGGTATGCCACCAGCAGCACCAAAAACGCCAGCACCACCGGGAACAGTCGGATCAGTAGCGCGATTAAAGGCGTGTGCGGATCCAGTCCGCTGAAAAGATAAGGCGCGCGTCGCGTCAAAAACCCGAACAGCAGGCTGGTCAGCACTGCCGCCGCCAGCAGCGCCAGCATGCCGCCCACCGCCGAAATGGCAATGAGACGGTTCTGCACAAAATTGCGCCGGCGCGCATTCTCCCAGGCGCGGCTGATGTTGCGTGCCATCACCACAAACACGCCCGAAGCCGCCCAGAACAGCACCACCGCGCCCACCACCCCAGTGGCGGCGCGCACCTCCACAAAGCGTTTGATGATCTGGTCAATCAACGGGCGCGAGGCGGGAAAAATCGGTGATAGGTAGTTCCCCAACATAATCGAGATATTCTCAGGCGGTACCAGCAGGCTGGCCACAATCACCAGCAGCGCCAGCAGCGGAAACAGCGAAAAGACCGCGTAGAAAGTCATCGCCGCGGCTGCATCCACGCCATTGTTCAGGTGGAAGTTACGGTAAGCTCGCAGAAAGATGCTTCCAGCCCCACCCGTATAGCGGTCTGCATTCAAAATATGTGGCAGCATGCGCTGTTGCAGCCCTGGCGGTATTCGAATCTTCATCCGACACATGCCCTCCAGCCGCGCCAAAACGCAATGTACTTTGCGCTTGATGGGGAACAGTCCTAAAAAAAGGATGCGGGTTTCCCCACTCACGGCGCGGCAACAATCCTTCTATAATGTATATTATTATCATAAAGTTGAAAAGCAGGATTGCACAGAGGGGAACATGGGCGAAACAAGATCGGCTCCTTTGCGGGAGCGCAATGGGCTACCACTCCCAAGTTGGACCGCCCGCCAGGTCTTTTTAGGGACGATTACCGTTTTGGCTGTAGTGGCCGGGTTTTGGGTCCTGATCCGTTTTTATCTTGTCGTGTTTGGGATCCTCCAGGCGATTGTTTTTGGAACCGCTTTCCGTCCAGCCGTCGAATGGCTCAGCCGGCGTGGCGTTCCCCGCTGGTTGGGGGCAATCGTCCTGTTTATCGCGGTAATCGCGCTGATCGCCGGGCTGCTCGTGTTAATCGTGCCGCTATTCACCGAACAGGGCGCCATGATCATGACCACCCTGTCAGGCTACTACCAGAATCTCCGATCCATGCTGCTCAACACCGACAGCGTACTCATTCTGCGCCTGGCCAGCCGTCTGCCGGAAACATTAACCATCGTGCCGACCCTGCCGGGCGGCGCCGTAACGCCCGAAAACCCCGAAGCGCCGCTAGATCAGGCGGCGGTCATTCTGGGATATCTTCCCTCGGTTCTCAACGCGCTCTTTCTTACCATTACCGTACTGCTGCTCACCTTCTACTGGACGGTGGACCGTAACCGCATCGTCCGCTCGCTGTTCATCTTTCTGCCTGCCGACCAGCGCGAACCTGCGCGGGAATTTCTGGAGGCCTCCGAAGCCAAAGTGTCGGCCTACCTGCGCGGGCTGGGCATCATGTGCCTGGCAATCGGCGTTCTGACCCTCATTGCCTACTGGATCATCGGCCTGCCATACGCGCTGCTGCTGGCGGTGTTCGCGGGTCTGATGGAAGCCGTGCCGCTCATTGGTCCCTTGCTGGGGGCGGTTCCTGCCGTTCTGGTGGCGGTGGCGCTCTTCCCAGACAAGATCATCTGGGTCATCGTCGCCACGGTCATTATCCAGCAGTTGGAGAACAACCTGCTCGTACCGCGCGTGATGGACCGTTCGGTGGGGGTCAACCCGGTGGTCAGCCTGCTGGCATTTGTCATCTTCAGTTCGCTGTTTGGCCTGGGCGGCGCCATCCTCTCCATTCCGCTGGCCGCCACCATCCAGCTCATTGTCAACCGGCGTATTTTGGATAGCCCAGAGCAGGCGCCGATTGGACGTACCAACACCAGCCTGCTGCGTTACGAGGCTCAGGAATTGATCCAGGATGTGCGCAAGCACGTGCGCGAGAAGGAGACCAACATGGACGATGTCTCCGACAAAGTGGAAGACAGCATTGAGGCCATCGTCAACGACCTGGATTCACTCCTGGCGCAAGCCGAGATGGACGAAGTGCAGGAGAACGGATCATGAAACGTCTCGCCCTGTACACGCTCATCGTGCTCGCCACCATTGGCGGCGCGGCGCTCATCTACTTCTACCCAGAAGCGGTGGTGATGTTTATTATCTCACTCACCATCGCCGCTACGGTCCGTCCCATGCTCGATGGACTTGCTGAGCGCGGAATGCCCGCCGGGCTGGCGGCCGCGTTGACCTTTCTGCTCATCTTCGCCAGCATCGGGCTGATCGTCTGGGGCATCAGCACACTGGTGGTGTATGATATCGCCATGATGGGCGACGGCCTGTCAAAGATGTACGATTACATGTGGGCCACCTGGCCGCACGGCACGCAGATCCAACAGCTTGTGATCAAACAACTGCCTGCCCCAGAAAACCTGTATTCATCCATCGCCGGTGATCAGGGCGGCGCGCTGGTGCAGACCCTGGTTGGCATCACTTCCAGTTCGGCGGGCGTATTAACCCAGTTCTTCGGCGCGCTGGTGCTCAGCATCTACTGGACGGCCGACCGCATCCACTTTGAGCGCCTATGGCTTTCGCTGCTTCCGGTGGAAACCCGCGCGCGCTGGCGTAAAGCCGGCCGCGATATCGAGGACGCGCTTGGCAATTACGTACGCAGCGAACTGGCGCAAAGCATGATGGTAGCCGTGCTGCTGGGCATCGGCTTTTATCTGATGGGAATGCCTTATTCCAACCTGCTGGCGCTGTTTTCGGCGGTGGCCTGGCTGCTCCCCTGGATCGGCGGCGCGATTGCCATGATCGCCATCATCCTCGTCGGGCTGACGGCCGGCTTCCCGCTGGTGCTGTTTGCGCCGCTCTACGCCCTGGCCGTGATGCTGGTGATGGAACTGCTGGTGGAGCCGCGCATCTCGCGCCGCACGCAATACAGCCCGTGGTTGACCATTATTCTGCTGATGATCATGGGTGAGTCGCTGGGGTTGTTTGGAATTATTCTTGCGCCGCCGCTGGCAGCCATGATCCTCATCGTTGCGCGCCGCATCTTACAGGAAACCCAGATGGCCGCCGTCACCAACCAGGAGATTGAATCGGCGCGCCGTATTGCCGAGCTGGATGAACGTCTTGTGGCGGTGCGCGAAATGATCGCCAATATGGAGGAACCGCCTCCGCCGCAAACCGCTTCGATGCTGGAACGCCTGACCGATCTGGTGCAAAAAGCGCAAAAAATGTCGCAGGAGCAGCTTTGAACGGTTAGGATTTTCCCTGATACCGGCATAGGACTAACCCGATTCGCGCCATTTTGCTGATTCAACTATGGTATAAGGGGAGAAGAAGTAACACAAGGCAAACGCAGGGAGGGATGGATTGGAACCGAACGAAGTCATCGACAAACTACCACCAGAAATGCGATCGACGCTGCGCCGCGTGCTGGACTCGCTTCCGCCACAGGAACGCGATACCCTGATATCGCTATTTCGCGGCGTTCCTTCGCAGAGCAACATGCTGCGCACTTTGGTTGGGCTGTCGATCAACCAGGCCAAGCAGGCTTTTGGTGATAAGCATCGCGTGGTCATCACCGGGCCAGCCAACGTCGGGAAATCCACCCTGTATAACCAGTTCGTCCGCAGCAAACAGGATCAGGCCGCGGTAAGCCCAATCCCGGGTACCACCCGCGTCAACCAGCAGGCGGATGCCGGGCTGTTCGCGGTGGTGGATACACCCGGCGCGGATGCCGTCGGCGAAGTCGGTGAAGGCGAGCGAGCGCGCGCCTTCGAGGCCGCCCGCAGCGCCGATATCCTGATCATCATGTTCGACGCCATACAGGGAATCAAGAAAGCCGAGCAGGAATTATTTTACGATTTGCGCGCGCTGGGCAAACCCTATATCGTTGTCCTGAACAAGATTGACCTGGTGCGCAAAGAGGAAGATGCCGTGCTGGCGCATGCTGCCGGGAACCTCGGCCTGGAAAAGGAACAGATCATCCCCGTCTCGGCCCGCGACGGGCGCAACCTCAGCCAGGTGTTAATGGCCATCGTGGTCGCCGAGCCGCAGCTTATTGCCGCCCTGGGGCGCGCGCTGCCCGAGTACCGCTCGCAACTCGCGTGGCGCAGCATCACCAGCGCGGCCTCCATCGCCGCCGTCATCGCCCTCACCCCACTGCCGGTGATCGATTTTGCCCCGCTGGTCGTCACCCAATCCATCATGGTGCTGGGCATCGCGCGCATCTACCAGTATGACATCAACCTGACGCGCGCCCGCGAGTTGATCGCCACCTTTGGGCTTGGGCTGCTGGGCCGCACGCTGTTTATGGAGATCAGCAAGCTGGGCGGCGTTCCCGGCTGGCTGCTGTCGTCCGCCATCGCTGCTTCCACGACCGTGGCCATGGGCTTGGCGGCAATCAATTGGTTTGAAAAAGGCGAGAAAATGTCCGCCGAAACGCTCAACCAGCTTACCCGCAAGGTCACCAGCCAGATGCTCGAGTCGTTCAAGAGCCTGGGCAAGCGCCGGCCTTCCAAAGACACGCTCAAGCAGCACGTCGAAGAAGCGTTACAAAACACAGACGTGATCAATCGGCAGAAGAACAGCCCACAATAGTGGTTGCTGCGGGTCGTCATCGCAGCCTGCCCGGCGCAACCGGGGATCATCATTATCGTTAGGGAATGATTGGAAACATACAGGTAGCAAAATGGCAGTCAATTATGTGCACCCATCCGGTGTGAACGGTGATGTTACCGTAGAGGCGAATGAACTGACCAAGCAGTTCGGCAGCGATTACGCCGTACAAGGTCTGACGTTCAATATCCCGCGCGGGAAAATCATCGGGTTCATTGGCCCCAGCGGCTGTGGGAAAACCACCACCGTGCGCCTGATGACCGGCATCTACCGCCCGTCGGCAGGCTACGTGAATGTCTTTGGCCGGCCACCCGACCAGTTTTCCAGCCAGGTGCGTGAGCGCGTGGGGTATATGCCCCAGTTGTTTGTGCTCTACCAGGACCTCAGTGTCTGGGAAAACATGAACTTTGTCGCCTCGCTGTACGGCATGAGCCTGTTCCGGCGCGGGAAGCGCATGCGCGAACTGCTACAGTTTGTCGAACTGGATAACGACCGCTACAAACTGGCGCGCAACGTCTCGGGCGGCATGCAGCGCCGCCTTTCGCTGGCCGCCACCCTGCTACATGACCCCGAACTGATCTTTCTCGACGAGCCGACCGCCGGCATCGATCCGATCCTGCGGCGCAAATTCTGGGACCAGTTCCAAGAGCTGAAGGCATCCGGGCGGACGCTATTTGTCACCACCCAATATGTCAATGAAGCCGCTTACTGCGACTACGTGGGCGTGATGGCCGAAGGCCGGCTGCTGATGCTGGAGACTCCGGAAAACCTGCGCCGCCGCGCCTTCAATGGCGAGGTGGTCGATCTGGTGACCGAGCAGCCGTTGAACTGGAATGATATCAACCAGCTCCAGCAGCTCCCATTTGTGCAGGGGCGCGCCATTACATCATCCGGGAATTCGGTGCGCCTGATTGTTGATGAAGCCAGTACGGCCATCCCGGCCATCATCAACTGGGTGAACGAACGCCAGTTGCAGGTCAAATCGGTGGAAGAATACCTGCCTCCCTTCGATGATGTCTTTGTCACCATCGTCGAGAAGGCCCGTGCGGATATTGAGAACGGCAGCGATGCGGTGACGCAGGAGGTGAGGAATGGGTAAATTCCTGGTACGCGCATCTGCGTTTTTGCGCAAAGAGATTATCGAAGTTCTGCGCCAGCCACGGCTGATCCTGGCCCTGGTATTTGGCCCGTTCCTGATCCTGCTCCTGTTCGGGCTGGGTTATACCAACCAGGCGCGCGCGGTGCGCACCCTGTTTGTGGTCACCGAACAGGAAAGCCCCCTGGCGGTGCAAATCAACGAGAACGCCGGCACGATCAGCCCGCAGTTGATCTACGAAGGCATGACCGCCGACCTGGAAGGCGCGCGCCGCATGCTGCGCAACAACCAGATCGATATGATCGTCATTGTGCCCGAGAACGCCTACCAAACCATCAAGGAAAACCAGCAGGCGGCGTTTGAAATCTACCACAATGAGATCGACCCGGCGCAGGTGGCTTACATCCAGTCGCTGGGGCAGGTCTACGTGCAGGAAGTTAACCGGCGCGTGCTCAGCGACGTGGCCCAGGAAGGCCAGTCGGATGCCGCCACCATCCAAACCGAGGTCAGCCAGGCGCGCCGCAATGCCGCGGCGATGAAAGCCGCGCTGCAGGCCAAAAATGTGGAAGAGGCGCGCGTGCAGCAGCAGGGGATGCGCACCAATATCTCTTCGCTGGCCTTGGCAGTTGGCGCCAGTGCCGGCCTGTTGAGTGGGGTCGAGCAGAACGTGGGCGGCCCGGGTGAGGCCAACGGCGCCAGTGGTGTCGGCAGCCTGCTCGATAGGGTGCAGAGTAACCCGTCCAACAGCGGCGAACTGGCAGAAAAAGAGGATTACAGCGCGGAAATTGCCGACCTGGATCAGCAGGAGCAAGACCTGGCCGAACTGGAGACCCAACTGGCCGAGTTCCGCAGCATTTCCCCCTCCGTGCTCACCCAGCCGTTCACCAGCCAGGTCTACGGTATTTCCGAGTTTGAATTTACCCCCATGACCTTCTTTACCCCGGGTGTTATCGTGCTGTTGCTCCAGCACATTACCGTCACCGTGGCAGCGCTGTCCATCGTGCGCGAACGCCGCACCGGCATGATGGAACTATTCCGCGTGTCGCCGGTGGCGTCCGGCCAGATTATGATCGGCAAATACATCAGCTACCTGATCTTTGGCGCGTTCATCGCCGTGGTTCTGGCGCTGCTGCTGTATTACGGCCTCAACGTACCCATGTTCGGGTCGTGGTACAACTTCGCGCTCGTGATCTTCCTGGTGCTGTTCGCCTCGCTGGGGATCGGGTTTTTCATCTCCCTCTCCGCGGGAACCGAAAGCCAGGCGGTGCAGTTTGCCATGATCGCGCTGCTGCTGAGCGTCTTCTTCAGCGGCTTCATCCTCGATCTGCGCTACCTGGCCGGGCCGGTACGCGTGGTCTCCTGGTTGCTCCCGTCCACCTATGGGACGATCCTGCTGCAAAACATCATGCTGCGCGGCAGCGCGCTCAACCTCACGCTGATCGGCGGGCTGGCGGCGATTGGGGTGGTCATGTTCCTCATCTCGTGGATCATGATGCGCCGCAAGATGGCCAACGACTGATACTGGGACGGCATTTCACCCGGTAGCCGGTAGATCATGGATAAAACATCACGGGTAGGGTGCGCCCGAGCGCACCCTACCCGTGATGTTTTATCCATGATCTACCGGCGTTCCATTTACCCTACGCCAGCACCGGCAAATCCAACTCCGCCAGCCGCTTGCCTTGCGCGTCTTTCGCCGAGAGCAGCGGCTCGATGTTGAATTCCGCCAGCGGCCATTCCACGCCGATATCGGGGTCGTTCCACAGCAGCGTGCGTTCCCATTGCGGAGCGTAATAATCCGTCGCCTGGTACACAATCTCAGCCCAATCGCTGATGGTGACAAACCCGTGCGCGAATCCGGGCGGGATCCATAGCATGTGCCGGTTCTTGGCCGAAAGCTGCACCCCGGTCCACTGGCCAAACGTTGGCGAGCCGGGGCGGATATCCACCGCCACGTCAAACACCTCGCCGGCCACGGTGCGCACCAGCTTGCCCTGCGACTGGTGCACCTGATAATGCAGACCGCGCAGCGTGCCGCGCACCGAGCCGGAATGGTTGCCCTGCACAAATGCCGGCACGCCGAGCGTTTCCAGCTCGCTGTGGCGGTAGGTTTCCATAAAGAAGCCGCGGGCGTCTTCAAACACCTTCGGAATCATCAGCAAGACGTCCGGTATTCGCGTCTGGCAAATTTCCATGTTCTTCTCCCCTGCTACTGCGATGATCTACCAGACCGCCGCAGGCTTACACACCCTCAGGGCGCGCATCCTGCTGCTTGGCGGCCGTGCGCTTCTTGCCGCGCTGCTGTTTGCCATTGTTGTAGTTGGATGTGTAGTAACCGCCGCGCCTGCGCACCGAATTGAGCACCACGCCCAACACCGAAGCGCCCACGCGCGACATCTGTTCACGCATCCCGGTCACCGCCGCGCGCGAGGAGTACCCCGGGCGTACCACCAGCAGCACCGCGTCCACCTTGTTGGCCAGCACCGAGGCGTCCGCCACCATTACCGGCGGGCCGTCGAAGATGATCTTATCGGCGTACTGGCGCAGCTCGGCGATCACGCGGTCCATGCGTTGCGAGTTGAGCAGCTCGGTCGGGTTGGGCGGGATCGTGCCGGCTGGCAGGATCTTCAGACGCGGATTATCCGGAGAGGGCGCCAGGGCTTCCACCACGGGCAGATCGTGCGAGATCACGTCGCTCAGGCCAATCACCTGATCGATCCCCAACACTTCTCCCAGCACCGGGCGGCGCAGATCCGCATCCACCAGTACCACGCGCTCATAATTCTCGTCCAGCGCCATCATAATCGCCAGGTTGGAAGAGATGGTCGATTTACCATCCCCCAGGCTGGAACTGGTGAGCATGATCACCTGCTGCTTTTTATCCACCGCGAAGAAATCCAGGTTGGTGCGCAGCATGCGAAAGTCTTCGGTGATGCCCGAATTCGGCTCGTTAGCCACATACGTCCAGTGGTTGGTGCCGTTGCCGTTGGGCATGATCGACACACGGCCGATGACCGGTTTGTCCAGAATGCGCACCACTTCTTCCGAAGTCTTCACCGTGGTGTCCAGCGCCTCGATACCGTACGCGGCCAGAGCCGCCAGCAGCAAACCGCCCACCGCCGCCAGGGCGATGATCAGCGGTTTGTTGGGGCCGATAGGCCGCATCGGCAGCGGCGCAGCCTCATAAATGCTGAGCTGGTTGCGCGCGCCCTCGGGCAGCGTAGCCTGCATGGTGGCATACATCGATTGCAGGGATGTCAGGCGCGTGTCGAGCGCATCCAGTTCGCCCTCGGTCTGCGCGATCTGCACCGCGCTGGTGAGCGTTGCCAGTTCTTCCTGCTTGCGGTCAATTTCTTCCTTGGTGCGGATGATCTTTGCCTGAACATCCTTCAACTGCTCTTCCACAAACGCGGTCGATCCGGTCGGATCAACCTCCTGCATATTGGCCGGGCTGAGCAGGATCAACTGCCGTGAAAGCTCGATCGAAACCGCCTGCGCTACGGCCGGGTCGGAATAGGTAACCGATATTTGCAGGAACGGGCCGATTTCCGCCGGGCTGGCGGAATAATCGGGCAGTTCGTTGAGGCCCAGTGCATTCATTGTCGCCAGGCGCACCGGTTCGCGGTTGGCAATGTCAGCGTAGGTCTGCGCCAGTTGCTGGCTCAGGAACAGCTCATCCGCGGTGGGGTTGAGGTTGGAAAACAGGGTACCGATGACCAGCGTGGTGGTGGCCTCATATACCGGCTGCAGCGGTCGCGTGGTGAAGTACGCGGAAACACCGCCCACGATGGATGCGACCACCATCAACCACCACCACTTTAAAAGAGGAGCAAAATAATCTTTTGGTTTCATTCGATATCACCTTTCCAGCGGTTTCCCCGTCGCGAGGATGGCGTTTTGATATGTTTCTTCCAGTTGAGCCGCAATCTCGGACCACTGGTGATGGGTTTCTACATATTTCCGGCCTGCCTGGCCGATGTCATGCGCGCGCTGCGGGTCGTTGATCAACTCCAGCACCGCCTCGGCAAAGGCGATCGGCTCCTGGGCCACCAGTACATCCCTGCCGGGGGCCACGCGCAGCGCGGAAACCGCTTGCGGCGTGGAAACCACGGGCGTCGCGCAGGCCATGGCTTCCAGCACCTTGTTTTGAATCCCCGTCCCGTAGGTGATCGGCGTCACCGCGGCGGTCGCGCGGTACAGATACGGCCGAATGTCGTCAACCGTCCCGGTCACCACCACGTTCGGGTTCTGCGCCAGCGCCTGGATCTCGCGCGGAGGATCTTTACCGACCACCATAACGCGCGTATCCGCGCGCCGCGCCCATACGATGGGCATGATGTTTTCAATCAGGTGCAGCGTCATGGTGACGTTGGCATGGTAGCTCATTTTACCACTGATCACCAGCGTGGCCGGTTCGCGCTCCACGCCGGGGTTCGGGACAAAATAGCCCAGGTCCACTCCGTTGGCCAGCACCGAAACGGTGGAAATCGGGCTACCGGAGGGCATCAGCGCCGCCAGCGCTTTCTGATCAAGGTGAGAAGTGACCGTCACCCGGTCGAACTGGTGCGCCAGCCAGCCTTCGTAGGCTTCTGTGCGCGCCAGGTCCAGCTTGGTCAGCAGCCGCTTCGACAGGCTTTTACTGCCCGAGGCGGCCTGGCGGAACAGCAGCGTAATGCAGTCCACGCTGTCCCATACCAGCGGCGGGCACAGGTTTTTCGGGCCCAGCGTCTTCTTCAGGTGCAGCCCGTAGTGCGCGCCGCGCAGGTGCTCCACATGCACCACGTCAAACGCCGGAACGCCCTTCGGCGCAGTCATCTCCACCAGCGCCTGGGCGAAGGCCGGGCTCCACGAGTAAACCGCCTGGAACGGCGTGCGCGAAGGCACGGCCAGCCCGGCATTCCACAGCGAGCGCAGCTTGCCAATCGGGTAAGCGCGCACGTCTGTCACCAGCTTGCGCAAATCTTCGGCTTCCTGCCGCTCGCGCTCGCTGGTGTACAGCGTCGCCACCGTCACGCACGCGCCCCGCTCCGCCAGGCTGCGGATCAGGTTATACGGCCGCACGCGGATCAGGTTAGGCACATACGGGACGATATAGAGTACATTCAATGGCTTTGACAAAAGATTCCCCCTGGTGTCAACGTCGACGGATCAGCACAATTGCCAACAGAGCGCCGACCGCCAGCAGCGTGGGCGCCAGCGCCACTGCCAGCACACTGAGCTGGCCCAATTCGGTATAGGTGTCGTTTCCAATTTGTTCCGGTATCAGCGTGGTGTTTAACGGCGGCAGCGTCGGATACGGCGTATCCACCAGCTCGTCGGTTGGCGTCACCGTCGGTATCACCGGCGTGGGCGAGGGCAGCTCCGGGTAAGGCTGTGGGGCAATATACGGCGCATCCACCCGCGCATTGGTATACCAGATCTGGTAATAATCCGGAGATGCCGTCCATAAGAAGTCTTCCGGGCGCAGGTACCACACCACATGCATCTGATTGCCGTTGCTGAAGGCAATCCGCGGCCATTCGGGCACGTCGCCCTCATAGGAAACGATCGTCTCCGGAGAAGACCAGGCCGTGCCGTCCCAGGTCAGGTGCAGGATGCGGAAGTTGGTATCCGTCAGGCTGGTGCGCGCCACCAGCACCAGGTGCAGGTTCCCGGCGCTGTCCGTGGCCATGGTATAGGTGTCCAGGCGCGTCTGCAGCACTTCCCACAGCCCGACCACGCCGGGCAGCTTTTGCGGCTGCAGCCACGAAAGCCCGTTATCCAGCGAAACCTGGTAGTAAACCATATCTTCCGGCAGCGACCACCACACGATGATCAGGTTGCCGCGGCCATCCCGGCCAATGACCGGGTTCTTGCCGCGCTCGGCTCCCGGCGCGCGGATCTCAATTGGGGTCGACCAGCTTTCACCTCGATTGTACGAAACCGTGTACATCACATTGGTCGGGTCGGTCAGTTGGCCCAGCGTGCCGCCGCGGCCGGCTTCCCACACAACGTGGATGTTATCTTCACCGTCCACCAGAATTTGCGGCTTGGCCGCGCCAGTGGGAATGATCGAGATGTCCGCTTCGGTGGCCCAGTCCAGCCCGCGGTTGTCAGAATTGCGGTACATCAGGTGATAGCAGATCAGGCATTCCGCGGTCGGCAGATCTTCCGTGTAGACCATGTGCAGGCGTCCCTGCGAATCTTCGGCCATGCGCGAAAAGTACGACAGGCTGGTCGAGTTCATCTGCCGTTTTTTCAACCAGGTGTTGGCGTCGTTGACCGTCTGCACCGGAGCCTGCGAGTACCAAAGGTTGATATCGCGGTAGGTCATGTGCATGATGTTGGCCGAATCGACCAGCAACGCCGGGCGGGTGACTTCCACGTTATTCAACACCGTCTGGCGCAGCGCCGCGATCTCATTGATTGGCTCCCAGTTAATCCCGTCGGTGCTGCTGGTGTACAGCACCACGTCAAAACCCTGCCGCACCGATTCGGTGCCGCTGCGGATAATGTTGATCACGCTGTTGGACCAGGTAATGTGAATGCGGCCGGATGAATCCGTGGTGATATCCGGAAACCAGCCGTAACGTTCAAATGCAATTGGCGCGGACCAGGTATTCAACGCCGGGGTCGGCGTTGGGCCGGGGGTTTCGGTGATGGTCGGGGATGCTGTGATCCCGGGCGTAGGCGTTGGAACCTGCGCCTGCGAAACCATCTGCGCCGGTAGCAGGCCAATGATGATTAAAAGTCCGACAAACAACGCCCGCCCGATCGCAGAGCATATTTTCATCCTGGGCATATGATTTTTCCTTAAGGTTGGGGCAGTAACCTTCGCCGATTTCTCGTTTCTCCCACTAGAACTTATTATATGAGAAAACCGGCGCGGATGCCAGCACAAAGCCATTACAGTGTTGTTTGCGCCGCCGGTTGGCGGCGCCTCGTTTCATCCATCCGTAGGTATTAACGTTGAAAATCAAAATCTATTTCGTGAAAAAACAAACCATTTTCCAATTTCCGTCTCGAAAAGCCGGTTTATCGCCCGCACGACTGCGCGGCGCACACTTGCAGCAGCGCCACCAGATTTTGCAGCCGGAAGAGATCATAACGCGCGTTGAAACTCACCGGCTCGGGCAGCTCGCGTACCAGCGTGTCAAAATCCGTCTCCAGCACGTGCGCCTTCACCTGGAACATGCTCCACGCCAGCGTGGGGCTGTGGTACAGGTGCTCGCCGGAACCGGTGGTGTGGTGCGCCAGGTCGGTCATCCACCACCACGGATTGTTGACCTCATACGACTTGACGTAATTCTCGGTCTTTTCCAGCAGGCGCGCGCGCAGCCGCGCCGCAAGCTCGGGCGTCAGCGGGTAATATTGCGACAGGGCTTGTAGCTGCATAAAGCCCAGCCCCGCGTCGACGCGCAAATTGGCGCCGTCCCACCAGTTCACCTGGCTGGGGTCGGTCGCGCGGTTGCGCTCGTCCGCGCTGTAGGGGATCAGGTCGCTGTTGTACGGGCTTTGCGGGCTGATCACGTCTTCGTAGCGCAGCGTGCCGTCGGTGTTGTAGCGCAGCGGCGCGGGCGCGCGCTGGCCGGCGTCGTACATCTGCGGCACCAGGTTTGCCAGCCGCACCCGCCCGTTGAGCAGCCTGGCGTGCAGAACGGTAGCGGCGGCTTGGGTGGCGGTGTCGCCCACCCCGGCAGCCAGGTCGCGCACCGCCTGCGCGCCTTCAACCTGCGCCGCCAGGTTCAAACGGCCTACGCGCCATTCTTCAAAACGCAGAAAGCCCAGGTTGGGGTCATAGCTGCGCATCCATTCGCGGAAAATCGGCAGCACCACCGGCTCCCAGATGGCCTTCACCCCGTTCCAATCGCCGGTCAGGCGGGCATACTGCAGCAGCGCGTACAGCCGCTGCGCGTTCATGTTCGGGTTTTCGTTGTTCCAATGTGCCGCCAGCCCGTCAGCTTCGCACGGCTGGCCGGTTTGCACCTGCTCCTGGCCAAAAAACAGACAGGCGCGGATGTAGGCGTAAGCCTGCGGGTTGAGCAGCGTATTCGCGGCATATTCGGTCAGGTAAGTCTTCAGCTCTTCCTGCTGGGCGCTCTCCAGATACGGGTAAGCCTCCGCCAGCACGCGCACCAGCTCGTAATCCAGCCCGTAGACCTCAAACGTGGTCTCGTGCTGCATCATCGGACTGCCGGGTTGCTCAAAACGCGCCGCCACGGGCGGGTTACCCGGCCCGCGCGCGATGATATCCGCCACGCGCCGCGCGATTTCCGCGCGAATCGCCTGCGTCGACATCGCCTCGGCGCGCGGGTAAGTCAGCTCATGCGCGCGCGCGTCCCGCTCCGGAAAGCTGGTGGCCGGGTTCAGGTTTTTCGCCGTCTGCCCCACCGCGTACAGCCAGCCGTAAGATGAGAAATAGATCATGCGGTTGGCCACCAGCGGGATCGACGCGCCCGGCACCCCGCCCATCGCCACCACGCCGCCGTAACGCCACAGGTGCTTGGAGGGCAGCGGGCTGAGCGGTGACATGTGCGACCCAATGTTGAAACTACTCGAGGGCGTGCCATCGCCGTAGATGACCGCCATCTGCTGGCTGACGGTGTGGTACACCGACAGGTCTTCGCTGCTGGTGTACAGGTAGTCTTCTCCGGTGAAAATCGCCCGGCCGACTTCATCCATGCGCGTCTGGAACTCTGGCAGGCTCGGCCCGCCCGCCACCTGTTCGGTCGCGCCGGTTTTCAGGTCCACGCGGAACAGGCGGTTGTCGTGGTCCAGTTCATACGCGTTGGCGTCCGACCCTGCCGGCGCGGGCAGGTAAGCGCTGCCATCCGGCCCCAGCACCGGGGCCAGCAGCCCCCAGTAGGGGATGGGCAGCGGCACCCAGTTGCGCGCGCCGGGCTTCCACAAATCGGCGCCGCTGGCCGCGTCGAAATAATACAGCGTGCGCCGTTCGGGATAGGCCTGGTAAAAGCGAGCCCAGGTGTCCACCGGATCGGCGGTCTCGGGCGCGTTGGGGTAGCCTTCCGCCGGCACGTACGAAGTCGCCCCAGGTTTGACCGTCTGGAAGATCACCACCGCGCCATCGTCCGACACCACCGGATGCGTGTTACGCATCCCCTGCCCGGAAACCTTACTCTCCCATAGCACCTTTCCGCTACGCGCGTCCGCGGCGCGGGCAGTCAGGTCTTCGCTGCCAAAGAACACCTTTCCGCGTGATACCGCCGGCGAAGACACCACCGGCCCGCCGGTGAGCACTTCCCAGGCTTTCTCGCCGCTTTCGGCATCCAGCGCGTACAGCCGGCCGTCGGTCGAGCCGATGTACACCAGCCCGTCCACCACCGCCGGCGCGGAAACCACCGGCCCGCCGGTGGCAAACGACCACTCCAGGTCGCCGCTTTCGGCGTCCAGCGCGTAGACCTTGCCATCTAACGAGCCGTAATACACCAGCCCGTCCACCACCGCCGCAGTATGCGGGATCGGCCCGCCGTGTTGCGCGATCCAGATCTCTTCCCCGCTCAGCGCGTCAATGGCGTGCATCTCGCCATTCATCACGCCCTGATAAATCACCCCGTCTGCCAGCACGGGCTGCGCTTCCACTTCCACGCGCTCGCCGAAGGCATACGCCCACTGCAAATACTGCGGCCCGCTGGTGAAGGTCGTGTTGGTGGTGCGCCCCGAATGCGCCGCGTCGCCCATGTACATCGGCCAGTCCGCCTCGCTCTGCGCGCGGGCGCCCGCGCCCGGCAGGGCTGCCAGCAGCGCCAGCATCCCCGCGAAAATAATCCGTGTCACGACCGAAATCCAGGTTTTGTGATCCATCATGCTCGATTCTCCCCCATGCCTGCCCTACCGGTAAAGTATCCACCACTGTCGTAGTACGCTGCTATTGTATCAAAATCGAGCGCGGATGCAAAACAGGTTGTCGTATGGTGAGGGGCTGACAACGGATTCTCAACACAGATTTCACGGATTGTTTCATTTGCAGCCGCCGGTGTCGCAATAATCCTATCACCGGCAGGAGCCAGTTGCCACTTTTTACGTTACCCCCAGAATGGGAGCCACCCCTATTCTGGGGGTAACGCAAAATGGCCTAACCGGTAGACGCACATGTGGAGGACCTGGGGATGGCACGGAAACATGTTGAGCGGGCGAAATGGTCCACGGTCGTGGGGGTGGGCGAAGCATCTGGACGAATTTCCAGTCCTTTCCCAGGCTGGTAATCCACCAGATGCTTCGCCCCTACACACTCGGTTGTTTATAAACAATCAAACAAACCGGTCGCACTGTGTGGGCACAGCCTTCCCCGTAAGGATATCGGGACGATCAACCAAGAAATCCGTGAAATCCGTTCTCAAATCCGTTGTCAGCCACCTAGCGCCGCGGCAGCGGGGCGAATAGATTGCGCGCGATCAGCACCCCGTAGCGCCAGATGGTGTGCGCCACCTTCATCTTGCTCGGCCCGGACTTGAAATCGTAGCGCAGCACCAGCGGAACTTCGGTCACGCGCGCGCCCAACCGCCCCATCTTAATCAGCACCTCGGCCATGCAGGTGAAACCGCGTTCCTGCACCAGCCCGTCGCCGTAAGCCGCGAAGGCGCGCCGCAACAGCTCGCCGCGGTAAGCGCGGTAGCCGCAGGTGTAATCCTTTACGCCGCGGATCGGGAAGAACAGCCGCAGCAAAAAACTGGCCGCGCCGCTGAACAGGCTGCGATCCCAAGAAAGACCCACTTCCTTGCCGCCCTTCGCGTAGCGCGAAGCGATCACCAGGTCATACCCGGCGTGGATCTGCTCCATCATCGCGCCGATCAGGGCCGGGTCGTGGGTATTATCGGCGTCCATCGTCACCACCACGTCGCTATCGTCTGCCATAAAGTGCGCCCGGCGCAGCCCGCTGAGCAGCGCCTGCCCCAGGCCGCGGTTAAAACCGTGGTCGATGAGCTGCATCGGTATCGAGTTGGCCATTTGCTGCGCCAGCGCCAGCGTGTTGTCCACGCTGCCGTCATTCACCAGCAGCACCTGATAATTAATCTTCGCGTCGTCCATCGCCGCGCACACGCGCTCCAGCAACTGTCCCAGGTCTTTCTCTTCGTTGTACGCCGGTAAAACAAGATACATCATTTGGAAGCAGCCTCAGCTTGAATGGGGTTGGTCTCTCAAAGTATTGTAACCCATTCTCGCAAAACGGGAACGGCGAGCCCGAGGAATTACAGGTTCGCGAAGCATGTCCATCGCCCACAGGTCGCGGGGCGGATGCAATATGTAGGGGAGAAGCATCCGGTCAGCGCACGCCTTGGAAGCGTCGACCATTTCCGGATGCTTCGCCCAGGGAAACGCCATCAAGGCTCCTGGTCAGAAGCAGGGCGCAAGGACGTAGCGGCGGGCGAAGCATCTGGACGACTTTCCGGCTTTCCCTCAGCCGCCGTTCCACCAGATGCTTCGCCCCTGCAATGGAATGATCGGATTGCCTGGAGACCAAAATCCGCTCAACCCGTTCTCAAAAATCCGTTGACAGCGGCTTCCGTTCCCTCCCGCCTCAACTCGGTAAATTGATACGGTTATACACAATCGTAGTGTACTTGTCGGATCCATCATATGGATAGCGGCTCTCATATCGCCCCAACCCGGCCGCCGCGGCGTGCTTCAGAAAATCATACGGGCCCACGTGGGCTCCTTTTGGATTTTCGGAATCATACCAGGCCGTACCCGATTCCGAATGGACGATATCGGCTGCCACGCAGTCCAGCGCCACCGCGTCGAGGGCGAAGAACAGGCTGTTGGCCGGCTGATTACCGAACACGTCCCAGGTCGGCGTGGCATGGTGCGACCAGGTATGCGCGGCGCCGCCAAACAACCCGTCCATCACCGTCAGGATCGTCTTGCCGCCGATATGTGGATTTTTATAAATCGTCACCAGCGGATTTTCGCCGCTCGCGCTGTAATACGGCTTGCCAACATAAATATGATTGTGCAGATTGTCCGGCGAAGTATCGTTCGGGTTCACATATTCGATGCTGCCCAGGTGATTCTTGAAAGAGGCAGTGAAACCGGTATCGGTGTTCCCCGGGCCATGCCCCTTGAGGATGGGAATATTGATCAGATAGGTAGCGTCGTATAACGTGTCGGTCAGCCAGCGATCTAGCAAGCCATTGTTGCGGTGCGCTGAGTCAAACTGCACCTTCAGGCTGTTGTGCGTTCCGTAGCTAGACAGATTAATGCCACAGGTTCCATCACCGATAAACGTAACCGCCTTGCCTGAAAAGCGGTCGCGGAAGAACTTATAGAACGGTTTGCCATGCGCCGTCGCGTCGTAGATGTCCATCGCGCTGTACGGCACGCCCGCGCGGTTCATGCTCTCCACCAGGCTCACCACCACCTGCGGCAACGTGTCCACCAGGTTGTTGTGGTTGTTGCAATCGTTCCCATCCAGGCTGGCGCAATTGAAGTTCACTTTGATCGCCACGCGCTGCCCCAACTGGTATCCGCCCGCGCTGATACGCGTAAATAGCTTATCCCAAATCACGCTCTCGTTCGTTTCCTCTGTCAGATTTTGCAAACCCGCCAGCAGCATGGCGTTGACCTTGCTCTGATCGACATAGTTATAGTAGTAATTCGCCGTCCCATTCCAGTTGGTCACTGATGCGTGGCGCACGTGCGTCACCACCGACTGCGCTGGCAGCGGCGGTAAACCCGGAATGGGCGGGTCGGTTGGTTTGGTCGTGGGTGTGCGCGAAGGCTTGGGCGTCACGGTCATCGTGGGAACTGGCGTGTTGGTCGGGTCCAGTTTTACATCCTCGCTCACCACCGGGAAGAACGCTTTGCGCAAATCGGTCTGCGCCGATACCCGCCGTCCAGCCTCGATCAAAATCCCACCGCCGACAGCTGTTGCCAGCGCAGCCAGAAATTCTCTGCGAGTTAACTTCTTACCTCTCATAATAGTCCCTCCAATAAGGTAAAAC
>CALDSL010000283.1 GCA_937920255.1 uncultured Anaerolineaceae bacterium
GCACCTTCGCGGTGAATCGCCTGTGTTGATTACCTGCAGCGGCGGGCACGATTGTTGCACCATCCTCAGGGCGGAGATTTCCGTAACGGTTTTTGGACTTCTCGTGTATAGTATTATTTGCAGGCGCGGCGGTAAGACCGCCACCATCCAGGCAGGTGACTGAATTGAACACCCATAATCGCTGGCTCGATCCTCCCCTCTTGATTGCGTTGATTGCGGCCTACGTGGCCGGTCTGGCGACGGCTTTTATCATTACCTATCTGGCATTAAACCCGGGTTGGAACCCGCTGCCATCCCTGCCCGGCTGGCCGCCGTTCCAATTCGCCACAGCCACCCCGGCCGTGCCGACACTGTTGCCATCCTCCACGCTGACGAGCACCGTCACGCCGCTGCCGACTGCCACGGTCACCCGCACGCCCCGGCCCACGCAAACCAATACGCCCACCGCTACGGCGACGCCCACGCTCACCTCCACGCCTACGCCGCTACCGCTCGACGCCGCGCAATGGAAGGAATGGCCCGTTCTTCCGGTCGTTTCCGATGAACTGCGCGAAGTGTACCAGCGCGGGCTGGCGCAGGGCAACAACCCGCGCGCCTTCTCCATACTGGGAGACTGCCAAAGCCAGCCTGCGGTCTTTTTGGGCGTGTATGATGAAAATCCGGACGTGGTCGCGCAGCTTCCTCCAAACCTGCGTGAGACCGTGGCGCAGTTCGCCGGGTCATTTCTCCGCTACAGCCCGGCGGTAAAGGATGGCACCACCGAAGGCGCGCTACTGTGGTGGATGTGGAACGATAATTACGCCGGGCAATGCGTCGCGGGCGAAAGCCCGCTGGAATGCGAACTGCGTGTCCATAAGCCCAGCATCGTTTTCATCCACGTTGGCACGCATTTTGGAGAACGCAACCGCATCTATCTGAACAAAATCATCGACCGCGTTTTAGAGCACGGCGCCGTGCCGGTGCTGGTGACCAAGGCGGATAATCTCGAACAGGATGAGTACATCAACCGCAGCTACGCCGAGGTGGCGCAGGAGCGCGGGCTGCCGCTGTGGAACTTCTTTGCGTCGGTGCAGCACCTGCCCAACGCGGGAATGAGAGACCCAATGTACCTGTCCGACGAGGCGCTGATCATCCACCGCGAAGGCGCGCTGCAAGCCCTGGATGCCGTCTGGCGGCAGGTGCAAATCGAATAAATAGGAGGGCGGGTAGCCCCGCCCTCCTAATCAATTTCAAAACCTGCTCCGGTTTAGGTGCCTTCTTCCCACGAGTTCAGGTAGTGGATCTGCTCAGGGGTGAGCACGTCCAGGGTGACGCCCATGGCTTCCAGCTTCAGGCGGGCGATTTCCTTGTCGATCGGCTCGGGCACGCTGTAGACGCGCTTTTCCAATTCGGCCGCGTTGCGCAGCATATACTCGGCGCTGAGGGCCTGGTTGGCGAAGGACATATCCATTACGCTGGCGGGATGGCCTTCAGCCGAGGCCAGGTTGATCAGGCGGCCTTCGCCCAGCAGGTAGATGGTGCGGCCGTCTTTCAGATCGTAGGCTTCCACGAAGGGGCGCACCAGGCGCTTTTCCGCGGCCATCTCTTCCAGCGCCGGGATGTTGATCTCGACGTTGAAGTGGCCGGAGTTGGCGACGATGGCGCCGTCTTTCATGTTCTCGAAGTCGTCGCGGTCGAGCACGTTCAGGTCGCCGGTGACGGTGACGAAGATGTCGCCGATCCTGGCGGCTTCGGGCATGGGCATCACGCGGAAACCGTCCATGACCGCTTCGAGGGCGGGCAGCGGGTCGATCTCGGTCACGACCACGTTGGCGCCCATGCCGCGCGCGCGCATGGCCAGGCCGCGGCCGCACCAGCCGTAGCCGGCAACCACGAAGGTGCGTCCGGCGAGCAGGATGTTGGTGGCGCGGATGATACCGTCGATGGTCGACTGGCCGGTGCCGTAGCGGTTATCGAACAGGTGCTTGGTCATGGCGTCGTTGACGGCGATGACCGGGAAGTTGAGCGCCTTGTCGGCGGCCATCGCGCGCAGGCGGATGACGCCGGTGGTGGTCTCTTCGGTGCCGCCAATGACGCCCGGCAGCAGATCGCGGCGTTCCTTGTGCAGCACGCTCACCAGGTCAGCGCCGTCGTCCATGGTCATGTTGGGCTTATGATCCAGGGCCGCGCGCAGGTGCTTGTAGTAAGTCACATTGTCTTCGCCCTTGACGGCAAAGACCGGGATCTCGTAATGACTGACCAGCGCCGATGCGACATCGTCCTGGGTGGAGAGCGGGTTGGAAGCCGTCAGCACCAGGTCTGCGCCGCCGGCCACCAGCGTGCGCGCCAGGTTGGCGGTTTCGGTGGTGACGTGCAGGCAGGCCGAAACGCGCACACCCGCCAGGGGGCGTTCTTTCTCAAACCGTTCGCGGATCATGCGCAGCACGGGCATTTCCCGCTCGGCCCACTCGATCCGCCGCCGGCCGCCCTCGGCCAGGCTCAAATCCTTAACATGATAATTCTCCATGTGTCCTCCAGGGAAGATCCCCCAAACAAAAATAAGATTACAGCAAGGCGTCGAGCATGCCTTGATCGTCGAAACAGGTGCGGTAGCGCTCCACGAACTGCGCCGGGGTGTAGAAATGGCTCTGCGGCCCGCGCTGCTCCAGGCAGTAGGTGGCGGCCAGCGAGCCCATCTGGCCGCAGGTCTGGTAATCAAAACCGAGGCCCAGGCCGCGCAGGAAACCGCCACGGAAAGCGTCGCCCACGCCGGTGGGCTCTTCGATACGCTCGGCGGGAGCGGGCGGGATGGCGTACATCTCGCCACCGGCATACACATGCGCGCCCTTGGCGCCAAGCGTGACCACCATGATCTTCACGTGGCCCAGCAGCGCTTGCTCGCTTAGGCCGGTGTGTTTGCGCAGAAGCTCATATTCGTATTCGTTCATAAACAGGCTGTGCGCGCCCACCGCGCCGGTGCGCAGATCGGCCGGGTCGAGGCGCACGACTTGCTGGCTGGGGTCGTACAGGTACGGGATGCCCATTTCCTGGCACTCAACCGCGTACTTGGTCATGGCGCCCGGATCGTTGGGCGAAATCAGCACCATATCCGGGGCCGGGCCGGTCAAGTCGCGAATGGAAAGCGTGGCGGCATCGGCCATGGCGCCAGTGTAGAAGCTGGCGATTTGCGAATTGTCGCGGTCGGTGTTGGCAAAGAAGGAAGCCGTGTACTTGCCGGGGATGACGCGCGCCAGGCTGGTATCGACGCCTTTGCTTTCGAGCCAGGCGCGGTACTCTTCGAAATCTTCCCCCACGGTGGCCATCAATTCGGGGCGCTCACCCAGCAGAGCCAGGGTGTAGGCGATGTTTGGAGCAGTTCCCCCGCGCTGGCGGACCATACTGTCCACCAGGAAGGACAGACTGATGGTTTCCAGGCGGTCGAGCAGGATGTGCTCGCGAAAATAACCGGGGAACGACATCAGATAATCGTATGCGACAGAGCCGGTGCAGATGATGCGCATGATTTCACTCAATTCCTCGCCGCCGGTCGCTCCGCGCGGCGGGTGATGATGGGGCGGATGATCGCGGCACATGAAATGACGCCCGCAAAGGGGGCGTCTGGGCGCGCGACAGCGGTAAGTCTAACACGGACAGGCCGGTTTGTCAAAGACCAACGCAGCGGGCATTCGTTTCCTTCGTTTTCCGGGGAAAGCTAGAGCGGTATTCGTTTTTTTTCGTTTTTTTGTTTCTGGGTGCTCCAGATCCGCCAAACGAGGGTTGAACAGCAATATTGTTTACATAATCTATAAACAATATAATCATTTAGTCAAAATGGGAGCAAGTCGAAGGCAGGAGATGGGAATGCCAAACCCTTTCGAAGATCATTTTTCGCAGATCGCGGCAAATTACGCGCAGTACCGCCCGCAGTATCCCGCTGCCCTGTATGAATATTTAGCCGAGCAGGCCCCGGGCCGCGCGCTGGCGTTGGACTGCGCCACCGGCAGCGGGCAGGCGGCACTCGGCCTGGTGGAGCATTTTGACCAGGTGGTGGCGACGGATGCCAGCCCAGAGCAGATCGAGAATGCGGTGAGGCATGAACGGATTATCTACCGCGTGGAACCAGCCGAGGCGAGCAGCCTGGCGGCCGGCAGCGTCGATCTGGTGACGGTGGCGGTGGGGGTGCACTGGTTTGACCACGACCGGTTCTACCAGGAGGTGCGCCGGGTGCTGAGACCCGGCGGGGTGCTGGCGGTGTGGACCTACCACCGTCCGGTGATTACCCCTGCGCTGGATAGGGTTATTGCCCGGCTGGATGGCCAAATACTGGCGGATTACTGGCCCGCGCCGTTACGCTTTTTGCAGGAACATTACCGGACGCTACCCTTCCCATTTGAAGAACTGTCGCCGCCGGAATTTGCCATTCAAACCGAGTGGGACCGGGATCAGTTGTTGGGGTTCATCAGCAGTTGGTCGGCGGTGCGGCGCTACGAGAAGGAACAGGGCGATCACCCCTTACGGTTGGTATGGGATGATTTCCTCTCGGCTTGGGGCGCCGAAGATACGCGCCATGCCATCCATTATCCGCTGTACATGCGTGCCGGACGGGTTAGAGGATAAGGTGTCCGTGTTTTATGGACTACAAAAAAGACCGAACCGCGAAGATCGCAAAGAGCGCGAAGGTAGAAATAAATCCTTCGCGCTCTTTGCGATCTTCGCGGTTCGGTAGTAACTGGCAGCTATCAGCATTCCTCCATGCGCGAGGACGGGCCGCACGGGTTGATCTCCGGCCGCAGGTTGATGACCGAGAACAGGATGCGCGGCAGCATGGCCAGTTTTTTGCGCTGGCTGGTGTAGGCGCGCATGTGGTGCACCAGGTAGTGAATGGCCTCGATCTCATCCAGAATGGCGCGGTACAGCAGGGCGGCGGTGCCCACCGCGATCTGTCCGCTGCGGCTGAGCATGGCGATGCCGGGCATGGCCTCCTGGTACAGTTTGCGGGCGCGCTGGATTTCGAATTTCATCAAGGCGTCAAACCGCTCGTCCTGCACGCGGGCGAGGATGTCCTCGCGGGTAAGGCCAAACATGGCCAGGTCGCTTTCCGGCAAATAAACCCGCCCATTGCGGGCGTCGCCGCCCACGTCGCGCAGAATGTTGGTCAATTGGAGCGCGATCCCCAGCTTGATCGCGTACGGGGCGGCGCGTTCAAACGTGGTGCCCTTACGCAGACCGACAATCGGCATGGAGAGCAGCCCCACGGTGGACGCCACGTGATAACAGTACTTCTCCAACTCCTCCCAGGTGGCATAGCTGCGAGGGGCCGTGTCAAACTGAACGCCGGTCACCAGTTCATCTTCATAGCGCGGATCGACGGCATAGTGGCGGCGCACGCCGGCCCAGGCGTACAGCACCGGGTCGGTCTGCTGCTCCTGCGGGCGGCAGGCGGCCGCGCGCCAGTCTTCAACCTGTTCGGCGCTGGCATGATGAATGTCCACCAGATCGTCCGTGGCACGGCAGAATGCGTACAGCGACCGCACAGCGCGCCGTCGCGCGGCGGGCAGCAGGCTGGTGGCGAGGTAAAACGTCTTGGAATTCACGCGGATCGAACGTTCGACAAAGCGAATAGCGTCCGCCCGTGAGAATGACCTCGCGCGCAAGTGAAATTTCTGCTGAGCGGCGTTCATAACAGCTCTCATAGGGTTTCCTGGATCAGGTTCTCAGCGATGATGGATGAGGAGAGTACACCCGGCAAACCGGCGCCCGGGTGCGTGCCCGCGCCAACGAAGTACAGGTTATCAAAATCTTCGGAACGGTTGTGCGGGCGGAACCAGGCCGACTGGGTGAGCACCGGCTGGAACGAGAAGGCCGAACCGAGGTAGCTGTTCAACTCGCCTTCAAAATGCAGCGGGTCGATCCAATGCTCGGCGATGATGTTTTCCTCCAGGTCGGGCAGGTAGTTCTCTTCCAGGAAGCGTACAATGCGGTCGCGGTAGGGGCGCGCCATCGTATTCCAGTCGATGCCTGATTTCTGGTTGGGGGCGGGCGCGAGCACGTAAAATCCTTCGCAGCCTTCCGGCGCAGTGGAGGGATCGGTGATGGTGGGCATGTGCAGGTAGAGCGAGAAATCCTCGGCCAGCACATTGCGGTTGAAGATATCGTGCAGCAGGCCTTTGTAGCGCGGCCCAAGAATGATGTTGTGGTGCGCGAGCTGTGTGTCGGTGTAGCGCCGTTTGGTGCCAAAGTAATACACAAACAACGACATGCTGTACTTCATGCTCTTCAACCGCCAGTCTTTATACTTGCGGCGGCTGTCGGCGGGGATCATCTTCATATAGGTGTTGGCCACGTCGGCGTTGGAAACGACGATGTCGGCCGGGTGGAACATGCCGTCGCGGGTGTACAGGCCGGTGACTTTGCGCCCGGAAATCCCCAGCGAAGCCACATCCTGGTTGAGGTGCAGCTTCCCGCCCAGTTCCTCCAGCAGGCGCACCATCGCGTCCACAATCGCGCCGGTGCCGCCGATGGCGTAGTGCACGCCCCATTCGCGCTCGAGGTAGTGGATCATGGCGTAGATGCTGGCGGTGTCATAGGGGTTGCCGCCTACCAGCAGGGGATGGAAGGAGAAGATCTGGCGCAGAAAATCGTTCTGGATGAACTGGGAAACATAGGCGTACACGCTTTTGTACGATTGCAGCTTGATCAAATCGGGGGCCACGCGCAGCATATCGTTGACGGCCAGGAATGGCTTATCGGCCAGCTCGACGAAACCTTTGTCGAAGATGGGTTTGGTGGTACTGAGAAACCGCAGGTAACCTTCTTTGTCGGCCGGGTTGATCTTGTCGATCTGGCCCAGGGTAAACTCCAGGTCGCCGTTGTAGTCAAAGCGCTGTCCGCTGGCATTGAAAATGCGGTAAAAAGGGGAAACCGGCACGAATTTGACATAATCTTCGCGGTTGCGCCCCGCCAGTGCGAAGATGTCATCGAACATGAACGGCGCGGTGATTACCGTTGGGCCACCGTCAAACTTGAAGCCGTTCTTCTCGTACACGTAGGCGCGGCCGCCGGGTTTATCGCGCCGCTCAAAAATTTCCACCTGATGACCGCGTGCTGCCAGCCGTACGGCTGCGCCCAGCCCGCCAAAACCACTGCCGATGATCGCGATATGTTTTGTGTTCATGCTATTATTCTATGGATTCGATGCCCAAATGTGAATATTTCAAACAAGGTCGTACAATCTTTTCTCGTCTTTGTCGAACTTATGTATAATCGACCCATGCATACCTATGACTTCATTTTCGCCGGTGGCGGCGGCGCCGGCTTGGGGCTGGCCTGCGCGCTGCTGGACAGCCCGCTGCGCAATCATTCGATGCTGATCATTGACCGTGACGCCAAGAATGAAAACGACCGCACCTGGTGCTTTTGGGGTGGGCCGGATACGCCATTTGCGTCGATTGCCAGGCATTCGTGGGGCCAGATCAGTGTGCGCGGCGATGCGGGAGAGCGACTGTTTGATTTTAGCACCGAAGGCGATGGAACGTGGCGGTATTGGATGGTGCGCGGTATCGATTTTTACCGCCACACGCGCCAGCGATTGGTGGAGCAACCGAACGTGCGCATCGTGCAGGGCAGCGTGGACGGCTTTACCGAACAGCCGGAGTGCGTGCTTGTGCACGCAAGCGGTGAGACCTACGCCGGGCGCTGGGTGTTTGACAGCATCATCCGCCCGGGCGATCTGGACCTCGACCGCAACCGGCATCACGTGCTCAAGCAGCACTTCACCGGCTGGGAAATCGAGACCCCCCACCCCGTGTTTGACCCGACCCGCGCGGTGATGTTCGATTTCCGTACGCGGCAGGAAAATGACCTGCGCTTCTTCTACGTGCTGCCGTTCTCGCCCACCCGCGCGCTGGTGGAGTACACCATCTTCTCCAGCGACCTGCTGGAACGCGACGCTTACGACGCCGCGCTGCGCGAATTTTTGACCGGGAAGCTGGGGGTTCGCGAATACCACGTGGATTTTGTGGAACATAACTGGATCCCGATGACGGATTTTCCGTTCCAGCGGCAGGCCGGGGCGCGCATCTTGAATATCGGCACCAAAGGCGGGCTGGTCAAGCCTTCGACGGGCTACGC
>CALDSL010000284.1 GCA_937920255.1 uncultured Anaerolineaceae bacterium
CATTGGCCAGGTCGACCGCGCCTTCGCCGCCCAGTTCCCAGTTCTTGCACACCACGGCATCGGCCGCGCCGCCTTCTTCCACCGCGGCCTTACGAATCATCTCAAGCTCGGCGGGGGTGTCGGTGGCAAAGGTATTGACCGCAACCACCACGGGAATGCCGAATTTGCGCGCGGTCTTGATGTGGTGCAGCATGTTGGGCAGACCGGCGCGCAGCAGGTCCAGGTTCTCGTCTGTGTAAGCGCTGTCAAGCGCCTTGCCGGCCACGACCTTGGGACCGCCGCCGTGCATCTTAAGCGCACGCACGGTGGCAACCAGCACGACCACGTTGGGAACCAGACCGGAATAGCGACACTTGATATCAAAGAATTTTTCCATGCCCATGTCTGCGCCAAAGCCGGATTCTGTCACCACGAAATCGGCCAGTTTGAGCGCGATACGGTCGGCGATGATCGAGCTGTTGCCGTGGGCAATGTTGGCAAACGGACCGGCATGGACAAACACCGGCGTGCCTTCCAGAGTCTGCATCAGATTAGGCTTGATCGCGTCGCGCATGAGCACGGTCAGCGCGCCGGCCACGCCCAGGTCTTCGGCGTCGATGGCTTCGCCGCTGTGGCTGACGCCGATGACGATCCGGCCCAGGCGCTCGCGCATATCGCCCAGATCGCAGGTGAGGGCCAGAATGGCCATGATTTCGCTGGCCACGGTGATATCAAAACCGGTCTGGCGTTCAAAACCCTGCTCTTCTTCGCCCTGGCCAACGGTGATACCGCGCAGGAAGCGGTCGCTGGTGTCGATCACACGCCGCCAGGTGATCGAATCAGGGTTAATATCCAGGCGCACCAGGCGGGTGCGCTCTTCAGGGGTCAGTTCATCCGGGTCAGTCTTGGTGATGCCCAGTTTTTCCAGACGGCGGCGCATGCCGCGCGGGAAGCGGCGCTTGCCGGTTTTATCTTTGGGGAGCAGGCGGTTGAACAGTTGCTCATCGGTGGCGCATTTTTCGTGCAGGATGCGCGCGTCGATGGCGGCGGCCATCAGGTTGTTGGCGGCGGTGATGGCGTGAATATCGCCGGTCAGGTGCAGGTTGAAATCCTCCATCGGGATCACCTGGCTGTATCCGCCGCCGGCCGCCCCGCCCTTGATGCCAAAGGTTGGGCCCTGGCTGGGCTGGCGGATACAGGTGACGACCGAATAGCCCAGATGCGCGCCGAGCGCCTGGCTGAGACCGACCGTGGTGGTTGTTTTGCCCTCGCCCAGTGGCGTAGGAGTGATGGCGGTCACATCAACGTAGATGCCATCTGGTACGTCATACAGGCGCTGCAGCACCTCAAGTTTGACCTTGGCTTTGTAAGGGCCGTACAGTTCCAGTTCATCTGGCTGGATACCCAGTTCAGCCGCGACATCGGTAATGGGTTTAATATCAGACTCCTGCGCAATGTCAATATCGGAAGGCACAGGTGTTCTTCGCTTCAGTTTGGTCGGCGTGAATGCGCGCGAACCAGTACCGCTCTTTGTAACGCTCATGGGTTTCTGACTCCTTTACCAGGCAGGGGTTTCTATGCTAATTATCAAACAGGATGTTTGGAAACGCAAGGGGATTTGTATGACAACTTAAAAAACAACCTGCTCCAGAGCCGCCCAAAGCTCCGCGCAGGTTATTTAGAAGGAGAATGCTATCTATGTTATAGCCAGGAAGATTAAAAAGCGCATGAGCACTGGTTAAGTGTAGGATAAGAAAAGATGGTCCGCTGCGTGGGTAACGCATAGTGGTGGATCGGCTAAGGTAGTGACGTATGAGTTTCTCACTACCCGACGATTCATAAAAGAGCCCTTGTAGCGTGCGCCTTGGCGCACCACACGATGGCCGTATACCGTGATGTGAAGTGGAAAGTGCTCGTGCTTTCGGCATACGCGTGTTAACGGCCATCTCGTGGTGCGCCAAGGCGCACAGGTATTTATTTATTGTCAAGCAGCGAGAGACTCATGCGTCTCTACGAGGCCACTTAAGGCCCTGTGTCTTGCAATGACCCGAAGAATTTACAAAAAACTGCGGTATGCGCGAGGCATACCGCAGTTCTTCTTGTCTATTTTGGATGTCAGATTGACCATCCAGTTCTTATTGCCTTAGGGCGTGGTTACGTTGAGGCCTTCCCAGTAGGCATCGAATTCTTCCGACCAGGTGTCGACGGTGAAGTCGAAATTATCCAGGTCTTCCATCACGGGGGCGTTCTCCCAACCATCGTCCGGATGGTTGATGTAGATCTCGCCCAGGTCGTTCTGATCGTCATCAAAGTCGCCCCAGATCACGCGGCTCATGGGGATCGGGACCAACTTTTCGCCGAGGTCCAGGAAACCACCCGTAGCCAGAACAGCATACTGCATTTCACCCGTCGCCGGGACGATGATGAAGTCTTCAATTTCGCCCAGGTCTTCATCGTTCAGGTTGAGAACATTGATATCATCAAAGTTGTCGCGGAAGACCACCGGATTACCGATCTGCTGGCCGCTGGCGGCAGTGCTGGGAACAGTTACGCCCAGGTTGCTCCAGAAGCCGGCCCACTCGTCGTCCCAGTTCTCATTGTTGAAGTCAGGCTGATTGTCCCAATCCCAGACCGGGAAGTCGGCCAGTTCGTATGAATTTGCGAACGTCAGTCGGCAGTCGTCCAGCGGGGTTTCATCGGTCAGCGCAGTAAAAGCGCCAAACGGGATCAGGGTTTCACTGTCGCCGTAACCGGCAGCATCGTCAAAGTCGACAACAAAGTAGGCGATCTGCGGGTTGGCGTACTGGCCAGCCTGGAAATTGGAGAAGTCGGGGGCGCCACTCGTGCCTTCAACGGCAGCGTCGCGGTAGACCACGATACCATCAATCTCACCGATGGTTTCGCCATCCGCGCCGGCGACTTCGTAATCCAGATAGCTGGTCATCAGGTTCGGGCGGCACTGGTTCGTGTCATCATCCGCAACCGGAGTGACCTGATCGGTGGCGCCTACAACGGGGGTGGGATCAACCACGGCTTCGGTAGCCACTACAGCTTCCGTCGCGACAAGCGTCGGGGTCGGCTCAAGTTCTGCGCCCGTCTCGGGCACAATCGCAGTCTCTGTAACCACACCGACGCCCGGGGTAGCCGAGGTATCATTCATGTCTGCATCTCCGCAGGCTGCCAGCACAAGCGTGGCGATCAGCAAGAGCGAAAGCAGAACGGGGAATCTCTTCATCTTTTCTTCTCTCCTAACGTTAAATCGATATTTACCGACAAATTGCATGCGCGTTGAGCGTTCTCACGCGGTGCAGTGAGAGTTTAAACGCGTAGAGACGATATGACAACCGCGGAGTTTCCGAACCAAAGGGCAGGAAGACCCCTAGTGTAATGTGGGAAAATCCGGATTCATTCAGGCCGGTATCCCCGGTCTAGCTAATCAGCTTCAGAATTTCCTCGTCCTTAATCGCGCCATGGCGCAGAATGCGCGCCTGCTCGCCGGTGCAATCCACCACGGTGGAAGGTACTCCGCCGGGGGCGGCTCCGCCGTCGACCACCAGGGCGATGCGCCCTTCAAGCTGCGCCAGGACGTCCTGCGCGGTGCGCGGGTTTTCCTGCCCGGAAAGGTTGGCGGAGGTCACCGCCAGCGGGCCGGCGCGGCGCAGCAGTTCCAGCGCAAAGGGGTGATCGGGCATGCGCACGCCGACAGTGGGGATGGGCGAGAGCACGTCAGGCAGGCTGGGATGGCGGGGAACGACCAGGGTGAGCGCGCCGGGCCAAAAGCGCTGCGCCAGTTTTTGCGCCGCGGGCGTAAGCATCAGCGCAACCTGGCTCAACTGATCGAGTGTTCCAACCAGAATGGGAATGGCCTTGGTGGTTTCACGGCCTTTGGCTTCGTAAATCCGCTCGATGCAGGCCGGCTCGAACGCCAGCGCGGCAACACCGTAGACCGTATCGGTGGGGAACGCCACCAACCCACCGGCTTTGAGCACTTCCACGGCCAGGTCGACCGCGCGTTCGTCAGACATCGGAACCGTTTTTGTTTCGATCATCCAGCCCTCCAAACTCAATCGTATTGGATTCGCAACAGCCGCGGCTTACCGGCCATATCCGGCAATAATTCCACCGCGGCGCGCGACAGCAGCGCTCGCGCCAGCGCGGGCGCGGAATCCCCATGCCCGGCTTCGACTTCCAGCAGCAGCAGCCCACCTTGCGCCACCAGGCGGGGCGCGCTTGCCAGCAGACGCCGCACCAGATCCAGCCCATCCGCGCCGCCGTCCAGCGCGACACGCGGCTCATACCGGGCCACGTCCAACCCTTCCAGTGTGGCGCTGGGAATATAGGGCAGGTTGGCGCAGATGAGATCCAGCGGGCCAGCCGCGGCGCTGAGCAGGTCCATTTGCGCCAGGGTCACCTGGCCCAGCACGGCGTGGCGGCGAAAATTCTCGCGCGCCACGCGCAGCGCGCGCAGCGACCGGTCGACGGCCAGCAGACGTACCTGCGGGGCGTGGAGCGCCACCGCCGCCGCGATGCAGCCGCTGCCGGTGCCCACGTCGGCGACGCGCCGGCGGGCAGGGTGCAGCCGCAGCCAATCCAGCGCCAGCTCCACCAGCAACTCGGTCTCCGGGCGTGGGACCAGCACATCCGGCGTGACCCGAAAATCCAGCCCGTAAAATTCCCAATGGCCAATCAGATACGGCAGCGGCTCGCCGGCCGCGCGTCGCGCGAGCAGGTCATCCAGCCGCTGCGCCTGGCCGGCTGTCAGGCCGGTTTCCGGGCGCGCCAGCAGCGACGCGCGCGGCTGGCCCAACACATGACCCAAGATCACCTGGGCCTCCTGCAGCGGCGTATCGCTCACCGCCGCCAGCCGCTGGCGCGCCTGCGCCAGCCAGCCTGACCAGCTAATCGTCGTCGTCATCCACTCCGGCGGCTGACAGGCGCTCGGATTCATCCCGCAGCGAAAGCTCCTCGATGAACATATCCAGGTCGCCGTCAAGCACCGCGCTGATGTTGAAGGATGATACATTGATGCGGTGGTCGGTGACGCGCGACTGGGGGAAGTTGTAGGTGCGGATCTTCTCCGAACGCTCGCCGGTGCCGACCTGCGAGCGGCGCGATTCTTCCTGCTCGGCCTGCCGCTTTTCCTCTTCCATCTCATAAAGCCGCGCGCGCAGGATACTCATGGCGCGCAGCCGGTTTTGCAACTGCGAGCGCTCATCCTGGCAGGCGACGACAATGCCGGTGGGAAGATGGGTGATGCGGATGGCGGTGGCGTTTTTCTGCACGTTTTGCCCGCCCGCGCCCGAGGACCGGAACACGTCGACACGGATATCCGACTCGGGGATTTGAACGTCCACATCTTCGACTTCGGCCAGCACCGCCACGGTGATCGTGGAGGTGTGGATGCGCCCGGAGGCCTCGGTGGCCGGCACACGCTGGACGCGGTGCACGCCAGACTCGAATTTGAGCTTGGAATAGGCACCCTTGCCTTTGATCAGCATCACGATTTCTTTAAAGCCGCCAATGCCGGTTTCATTTTGCGACAGCACTTCGATCTTCCAGCCGCGGCGCTCAGCATAACGGGTGTAGATGCGCACCAGGTCGGCGGCAAACAGGGCGGCTTCATCTCCGCCCGTCCCGGCGCGGATTTCGACAATCACGTTGCGCTCGTCGCGCGGGTCTTTGGGGATCAGCAGGCTCTTCAGGCGCGCTTCCAGCGGGCCAACCTGGGGTTGCAGGTCCTCCAACTCGGCCTGGGCCAGCGCGCGCATTTCTTCATCGTCTGTGTCCTGCAGCGCGCGGGCTTCGTCGATGCGTTCCAGTACGCTGCGGTAGTTCTTGGCCACTGACACGACTTCTTCCATATCCGAACGCTCTTTGGCCAGTTCGGCCGCCCGCTGGTAATCGTTGGCTGATTCTTCCAGTTGCCGGCCGAGTTCGTCGTAGCGTTCTTCTATCCCTGTAATTTTTTCCAGCATCTCAGACATACGCTGCCGTCATTCCTCTACGCGCGGTTGCGCCAAATTTTTGCTTTCAACCGGGAAATTATACCAGTTATCCCCGCCTTTCGCCGGGTGGAACGCGGGCAAGGCGCGAAGAATAGCTGTACAATAATAGTCACCCGGGCATTTCATTGGACAAAATATGGCTGTTTGGTCATGATAATGATAAAATTCACAAAATCGTATTCTGCCTACGATTTCCCGGTATACCAGTAACTTATCTACAGTTCGGAAATTCCAACCTCAGGAGGATCCTCTATATGAACGTGCAAACGCTGTCGCAGTGGCAGTTTGCAATCACGTGCGTTTATCATTTCTTCTTTGTGCCGCTGACTCTTGGGCTATCGGTGCTGGTGGCAGTGATGCAGACGCAGTACGTGCGCACCGGCCAGCAGGTGTACAAAGCCATGACCAAATTCTGGGGCAAATTGTTCCTGATCAATTTCGCCATGGGCGTGGTCACCGGCATCGTGATGGAATTTCAATTTGGCATGAACTGGGCCAATTACTCGCGCTACGTGGGCGACATCTTCGGCGCGCCGCTGGCGATTGAAGCTCTGCTGGCCTTCTTCCTCGAATCGACCTTCCTGGGGATCTGGATTTTCGGCTGGGACAGACTCTCCAAGGGCGTGCACCTGGCCTCGATCTGGCTGGTGGCCATCGGCTCGAACATCTCCGCGCTGTGGATCCTGATCGCCAACTCGTTCATGCAGCAGCCGGTGGGCTACCGCATCGAAGGCGGCCGCGCGGTGATGACGGATTTTGGCGCGCTGCTCGGCAACCAGAATGTGTGGGTGCAGTTCCCGCACGTGGTCACCTCGGCGCTGGTGACAGCGTCGTTCTTTGTGCTGGGCATCAGCGCGTATCACCTGGTGCGCAAGCATCAGGCCGATTTCTTCGAGCGCTCGTTCCGGCTGGCGGCGACGGTGGGTTCGGTGGCGGTGCTGCTGGTAATCCTCATCGGGCATACTCAGGCGCAGCACATGGTAGTGACCCAACCGATGAAAATGGCGGCCGCCGAGGCGCTATGGGAAAGCGAAAATCCGGCCTCGTTCTCGCTGCTCACGATTGGCGATGAAGCCAACCGCCGCGACGTGTGGGCCATCCGCATTCCCAATCTGCTCAGCCTGATGGCCTACAACCGACTGGACGGCGAGGTAAAGGGTATCCTGAACCTGCAGCAGGAGTATGAGGCCACCTACGGCCCGGGCAATTATGTGCCTCCCATCGCGATCAGCTACTGGACCTTCCGCATCATGGTGGGCGCCGGGTTCTTGATGCTGGGGATCGCTTTGTATTCGCTGCTGCACGTGATGCAGGGCAAAAAACTGGGCGCGATCAAATTCCTCAACCTGTTCCCCTTCGCCATCGCCCTGCCCTATATCGCCAACACAACCGGCTGGATGCTCACCGAAATGGGCCGCCAACCGTGGATCGTATTTGGGCTGCTGAAAACCGAACAAGCCTATTCGACTTCGCTGACGCCCGGTATGGTGCTGTCTACGCTGGTGATCTTTACCCTGCTGTACGGGGTATTGATGGTGGCGGATGTGTACCTGCTGCGCAAGTTTGCGGTAGCCGGGCCGGAAGCGGTTCGCCCGGCAACCAAGAAGGAGCAGCGCATGCGCACCACGGAAGAAGAAAGCTACTGGGAGTAGGAGAACAGCCATGGACCTCAATACCCTCTGGTTTATCTTGATCGGC
>CALDSL010000285.1 GCA_937920255.1 uncultured Anaerolineaceae bacterium
GCCTCGGAGGTACATTCCAGGCAGGAAATGCACTGGTGGTCACGTACGATGGATTTTGCGCTCACGTTGATATTCATCGGGCAGGTGATGTCGCAGGCGCCGTCCATGCGGCAGGTGGATGCCGTGCGGCGAATACTGAAGATGCGGAACAGATTGGTCAAACCCAGTACCGCGCCGTACGGGCAGGCATATTTGCACCACGGCCGCTCAACAAACAACGAAGCCGCCAGCGTCAGTCCCAATACGACCAACCCGCCGATTGCCACCTCGCTCGACCAGAAGTTGAACAGGGCAAAGTACGGATCATATTCGGCGAAGATCAGCGTGCCGCTGGTAGCGGTCATGTACAGCACCCAGGCCAGCACCAGGTAACGCAAATAGCGCAGCGGGCGGTCAATTTTGGCGGGGATGAAATGATTGTAGCGGCGTTTCTTGAACAGCTTGCGCCCGATGCCAGCAAACCACTCTTGCACCGTCCCCAGGGGGCAGACCCAGCCGCAGAAAACCGGCCCAAACAGCAACGCCAGCAGAAAGCCGACAATCATCAACACAAACGCGGATTGGTGGATCTTCTGCACAAACGTCCCGGAAGTGACAAACTGGTAGATAGTCACCACGCCGCCGAACGGGCATAGCGCGTGCAAGGAGGCGCTGGACAGAAAGGCAATGCCTTTGCCCGATTCGGCCAGGGTGTGGTTGACTGCGATCAGGGCGACGAGCAGGAAGAAAAAGATTTGGACGATGCGGCGGATCCAGATATTGCGTCGAAAAAAGCGGTGTTTCAACCAACCTTTCGCAGGCGAGGTTTTCATGCGGCGTTCTCCTTCAAAATTCTTGGGCTTTGTGAAGCATAAAGGCTGAATATGCACATTTTACGAAGAAGATGTAGATATTTTGTGAAGATTTCGGGGCATTTTCCCTCTGGTTGCGCGACCAATGACCGGGATGGAAATCAATCGTATGGCCAATGCAGTGATCGTGCGTGTGGTTGGTGCGGGCATTCACGCGGGGTGCTACTGTACAGAAGGCCTGAAAGATTGAATTTGGTCTGAAGTGTTCGAAAGGAGTTACCCCATGCATTCGCTTTTGAGATTAGGCAAGGTTTTCCTTCTGGCGCTGGTGCTGCTCGCAGGCTGCGTCCAACCACAGGCGGCCCAACCGGCGGAAGATGCGCCTGCCGCCGCGCCTGACGGGCAGCTCTCGCCCGCAGAGACGGCCCTCAACTTCTACCGCGCCTATATCGACGCCGGCGCGCCGTTACGGGATGCGAACTTCACCGGCTGGCAATCGACTGCGCCTGAATACCGGGTGCAGATCCACGAAATCCGGCAGGCGCAGGGCGGCGCGGGCTATGACCCGGTACTGCAAACCCAGATGATCCCGCCCGCCCCGGTGGAGGTGAAAGCCGAAAGCATCCTGAATGACCAGGCCAGCGTGACGCTCCAGTTTGGCCGGGGCCAGATCGACCCGCCGTTCGAGCGCCAGGTTTCGCTGGCGCTGGTGGATGGCGCCTGGAAGATTGTGCCCGACCGGGTGGAAGGCAGCCCCGCCACGCCCGCCGGGACGGCCCTGCGCTTTTACGACTGGTACCTGAATTACGCGCGCAGCGGCGACCCGATCCGCAACCCGCTCACCGACCGCGCCTACCACGAGAGCCCCTACCTGGATCCCGCCCTGGTGGGCAGGGTGGACGAGATGATCGCCGGTGGTGCCATGTTTGACCCGTTCCTGTGCGCGCAGGATATCCCAAACCGCTGGCAGGAACTGGCGGTATTTTACAACGACGGCCAGCCGCTGGTGGCGCTGGAAAGCGACTTCCCCGGTCACTACCTGACGGTGGAAATGGCGCGCGCCAACTTCGACCAGTGGCAGATCCGCTCGGTCACCTGTGGCATGCAGCCGGAAGGCGCGGCGCTGGCGCTGACCACCTGGGTGCTGGGGTACGCCACCCAACCGGATGGCGCCCGCAACCCGTGGGCAGATGGCGCTTACATGGACAGCCGCTTCCTGACCGCCGCGTTCAAAGAAGAAATCGCCGCAAAGGTCAGCGCCGGGCTGGACGCCGACCCGCTGCTGCTGGCGCAGGCGCTGCCGCAGTCATTGCGCGTGGCGGCCTGCCCCGAGCCCGACTGCGCCCACCTGCTGCTGCAGTACGGTGATTCGACCGTGCGCCGCGTGACGGCGCAAACCACATGGGAAGACGGCATTCTGCGCGTCAACGCGGTCAGCGCGGCGGCCATGCCGGAAACCCCGCAGCCGCAGCAGCCGCCCGCCGGGGTGGATCGCTGGGTGGCATTCATCGACGAGGAATACAGCTACGCGCTGCGCTATCCGCTGGACTGGCAGGCGCAGGGTCTCCAGGTGACCGACGCGCACAGCCCGCAAGACTACCCGGTGATGCGCAGCGTGTTTTTCCGGCCCCAGAAAGGCGCGGATGACTACGCGTTCGTGGAACTGATGGTGGTGGCAGGCGATGAAGAACTGGCGCGCGGTTTGTTCGGTCTCACCGGGCCGGGCGAGCCAGTGACCATCAACGGAGCCAGCGCCGCGCGCTACAGCGTCGAACCGGGCATTCAGTACACCCTGGCCGCGCACCCCACCCGGCCGGATACGTGGCTGGTGCTGGTGGATTACGTCTCGGCCTTCCCCGGCCGCGAAGAACAGGCCGCGGCGGTGGAGGGGATCTTCCCCGCCATGCTTTCAACGCTGACCTTTGGTGAATGATGGTAACCTGCAGCCAGCAGACGGTTTGCCTTGTGTGACGGTCATATCGCTTCAAGACACCAAGCGATCACCGGCCAGCGTAGAGACGCAAGATTTTGCGTCTCTACCTGTATTAAACTGTTTGCGCGAATCGGGTTTGAGAATCCGTTATAATACGGGTTGATTATTCCGGGCAGTCCTGACAATCGATCATTCCGAATCCCAACACTATTTATGGATGTATTGAGGCGCCATGATGAAACGTTCCAATGCACTCATCGTACTTTCTTCGCTAACCGGCCTGCTGGTCTTCGTGTACGCCGCTCTGGGCCTGTTCGTCACCGGCGGCCAGCCGTCAGCGTTTACCACGCTGCGCGGGCTGGAAGTGGAAATCTACGGCCAGGGGATTTACCGGCTCGATACCATCTTCTTTGCCGCCGGCTTTCGCGGCACGGATATGATCACCGTCTTCCTGGCCATGCCGTTGATGGCCTTGTCCATCTGGCTGTACGCGCGCGGGTCGCTGCGCGGTGGTTTTCTACTGGTCGGTTCGTTGATCTACTGCCTGTACAGCGCACTTACGATGGGCACGGCCGCGGCCTATAACCCGCTGTTCTTGCTCTACACCGCGGCCTTTACCGCCAGCGTGTTTGCGCTCGGCCTGGCCTGGTCGCAGATCGATTTTGCCGCGCTGCCCCAGCGCATCCTGCCAAACATGCCGCGCAGCGCAGCAGCGTTCTACCTGTGCTTTGGCGGCGTTGCCACCGCGCTGTTGTGGCTGAGCGATCTGCTCCCGCCCCTGATGCAGAGCGGTAGCGCGCCGGTGCTGCTTGGGCCGTACACCACCACCATCACCTATTTCATCGATCTGGGCATCATCACCCCGGCCTGCCTGCTGGCGTTTGCATGGCTGCGGCGCGGCAACCCGCGCGGGTACGTGCTCGGGTTCTCGCTGCTGTACCTGCTGGCGCTGATGGGCTGCATCGTCATTGGGCAGACGATCTTCCAGACCAACGCCGGCGTGGTCTTCAGCACCGGCCAGTTGATCGCCATGATCGGCTCGTGGATTGTGATGGGCGCCATCGCGGTGTGGTTTGTGGTCAAAATGCTGGGAAACATCGCGGCAAACGGGTAAGAAAAACCCAGCCTGGCAGGCTTAAGAGCGCCGTGCCCCGAACACTGCGATGTTCGGGGCACAGCCAGGAAATAGACGATTGGTACGCGTTGTTTCGCTTACGCGTGGGCTTCCTTCCGGCGCAGGTACAGCTTGGTGAACTCTTCGACAATCGCGGGGATGATCGCCAGCCCGAGCACAATGGCCCATTCGACCGGCTTGAGGAAATGCGTGTTGAAGATCGGTTGCAGGAAGGGCACATTGACAACCAGCAGCAGCAGGGCGATCGACGCGCCCACGGCGTACTGCATATATTTGTTGGAGAACACGCCCAGCTTGAAGATCGAAACCCGCTCGGAACGCACGGTGTAGGCGCGGAACAACTCGCACAGCGAGAGGGTCACAAACGCCATCGTCTCGGCCGTCTGCACGTCGATGCCGCTCCAGTCATGCCGCAGGATATAGGCCAGCGTGCTAGCGCCCTCGGGGACGAAAGCGCCGGCTTCCAGGTGCCAGGCAAGACCGATGAAGAAGGCGGTCAGCACCGCGACAGTCTGGGCGATGGTCTGCAAGAACATACCCAGCCGCATTGACTCGTTGATGATCGATTCGCTCTTCGGCCGGGGCGGGCGAGACATCACATCCGGGTCGCCTTTTTCCATCGCCAGCGCCAGCGCCGGCGCGCCGTCGGTGAGCAGGTTGAGCCACAGAAGCTGGATCACCGTCAACGGAGTGGGCACGCCGGCCACCGTCGCCAGAAAAATGACCATAATCTCGGCGATGTTGGACGACAGCAGGAAGAAGACGAACTTGCGGATGTTGGCGTAGATCACGCGCCCCTGCTCGACGGCGGCCACGATGCTGACATAATTATCGTCGGTCAGCACCATGTCGGCGGTTTCTTTGGCCACGTCGGTGCCGGTGATGCCCATCGACACGCCGATGTCGGCGCGCTTGATGGCCGGGGCGTCGTTGACGCCGTCACCGGTCATAGCCACTACTTCATTATTCGAGCGCAGCGCATCGACAATGCGCATCTTGTGCTCGGGCGAAACACGGGCGAAGACGTCGGTTTCGCGCACTTCCTTCACCAGCGTCGCCTCGTCCATGGCGTTCAGGTCCGCGCCGGTGTGTACCCGGTGGCCGCGGTTCAGCAGGCCAATGCTCTCCGCCACCGCGCGGGCGGTGTTGGGGTAGTCGCCGGTGATCATCACCGTACGGATGCCCGCGCCGCGCGCTTTTTCCAGGGCCGGTTTCACCTCCGGGCGGGCCGGGTCGATCATGCCCATCAGGCCGCAGAACACCAGGTTCTGCTCGGCGAATTCGCGGCTGAACTCTTCGGGCACGGTGCGTTCGACCCGGTAGGCAAAGCCCAGCACGCGCAGGGCGTCTTTGGTCATATCATCGTTGGCTTCACGGATGCGGGTGCGCATGGCTTCGTCCATGGTCAGCACGCGGTCGTCGATGGTCTGGTAGTGCGAGCACAGTTCCAGCACCATATCCGGCGCGCCCTTCACCGCCACCACATGCGCGTGCAGGTTGCTCTCGTCATGGAAGGGCGAGACCCCCATATCCTTGATCCAGGTGATCTCGTGCATGGTGACCATGCGTTTGAGGCTTGAGTCAAACGGGATTTCTTTGTGGCGCGGGTACGCCACGCTGAGCTCTTCCAGGCTGGCGCCGGCTTTCACCGCCGCTACCAGCATCGCGCCTTCGGTCGGGTCGCCGACGATGCGGAAGCCGGAAACACCGTCGCCGCTGATCGGCTCCAGCACGGCGTCGTTGTTCAGAACGCCCACCCACAACACGGTGGTGATGCCGGGAACCTTTTCGAGTTCGATCTTCGACCCATTGACCGAAAATTCGCCGGTTGGGGTATAGCCGGTGCCGGAAACTTCCACTTCGGTGCCATCCACCCACAGGCGCGTGACGGTCATCACGTTCTGGGTCAGCGTGCCGGTTTTATCCGAACAAATCACCGTGGCCGAACCGAGCGTTTCCACCGAGGCCAGGCGGCGGATGAGCGCGTGGCGGCGCACCATCTCGCGCATACCCAGCGCCAGGCTGATGGTCACCACCGCGGCCAGGCCTTCCGGCACAGCCGCGATCGCCAAACCCACAGCGATCATAAAGCTTTCCACCACGCTCTCGGTCACTTCGGGGGTAAAGCCGGCGGTGAACAGGCCGGTGCGCATCAGCCCCAGCAGGAACACCACCCCACACACCACCAGCGCGCCAATCGCCAGGGTCTTGCCCAACTGGTCAAGACGCGCCTGCAGCGGCGTGCCTTCATCCTCCACCGACTGGAGCATATCGGCGATCATGCCCAGTTCGGTGCTCATGCCGGTGGAAACCACGATCCCGCGCCCGCGGCCGTAATTGATGACCGTGCCCATGTAGACCGTATTCTTGCGGTCGCCCAGGGTGGCTTCGCGGTCAAGCACCACGGCGGCGTTCTTCTGCACCGGCACCGATTCGCCGGTGAGGGCCGCCTCCTCCACGCGCAGGTTGATCGCGTCCACCAGGCGAATGTCGGCGGGCACAAAGTTGCCCGCCTCCAGATAGACCATGTCGCCCGGCACCAGTTCGCGCGCCGGTACGGATACGCGCTGGCCGTTGCGCATCACCTGCGCTTCCGGCGCGGCCATCTTTTTCAGGGCCGCCAGCGCTTCTTCAGCCCGGCTCTCCTGCACCACGCCCAGCACCGCGTTGAGAACGACGATCATCATGATCACAATCGCCTCGATCCAGTCACCCAGCAGGGCCGAGATGATCGAAGCACCAATCAGCAGCAGGACGATGAAGTTGTTCAACTGCGCCACCACCAATTGCAGGAAGGTCGGCCGTGGCTTTTCGCGCAACTCGTTATAGCCATAGCGCTGCTGCCGCGACGCGACCTCCTCGGAGGTCAGTCCGCTGGCGGGCGCATTCAGGCGGCTGTACACATCTTGCATATCCAGCGCATGCCAGGTGTATTGGACGCCATTTCCGTTGGTTTTTTGCTTCTGTTTTTGCTCTTCGGCCATTCTCTTTCTCCAGTTTGTAGATGCAGGAATAACAAAAATTCAGAAAACCAGATTGCGATCGATTAAATGCAAGCGAAGGGAAAGAAAGTTGTCACAGGCACAAGGGTATATGATACCAGAATCCATCCTTTATTGTGCGTGGCGCATGGCATGACAATCGGATAAACTGTAAAGAGGAGAGGGAGTGATGTATTGTATATTATATAACATATATAATGTGATCGCAATAGGTTGTTAGAAACTGGTCTCTGGCCGAACGATGGGACGCGCCGCCACGTTCGCGCCGCACTACTCCCACTCCGTATGGAACCAACCATCGCGATCCACCCGGCGGTAACCGTGCGCTCCGAACACATCGCGCTGCGCCTGGGTCAGGTTGGCGGGCAGCCGCCGCGAGCGGTAGGCGTCAAAATAGGCCAGGCTCGACCCGAGCGCCAGCATGGGGATCCCCATCTGCGCCGCGGCCGAAACCGCCTCGCGCCAGGCGGCTTCCCGCGCCAACACGGCCTGCGCGTGGGCTTCATCGAGCAGCAGATTGGGAAGATCGGGCTGGCGTTCAAAAGCCGCCACGGCGTCATCCAGCAGCGCGGCGCGGAGGATGCTCCCCTGCCGCCAAACCCGCGCCGCCGCCGCGAGCGGCATATCCCAATCGTATTCGGCCGAGGCGCGCGCCAGCAGGCTGAACGCCTGCGCGTACAGGCAGATGAACGAAGCATAGAGCGCCGCCTTCGCCGCCGCGACCAGCCTACCCGGATCGTCCGGGTAGGTGTGCGCCTGGCCCAGCTTCGCGGACGCGGCTTCCCGTTCCGGCTGCAGCGCCGAGAGGAAGCGGCTCTCCAGCCCGGCCAGGATGGTTGGAATGGGCATGCCAAGTTCGAGCGCGGCGTGGGCCACAGCCGCGCCGGTGCCCTGCCCCACCACCGCGTCGACGATCTTCTCCACCAGCGGCCCGCCGTTTTCCTCGTCCGGCCGCGCCAGGATGCCTGCCGTTACTTCCATGAAATACGACTGCAACGCTCCCGCGTTCCACTGGCGGAAAACCCCGGCAAGTTCCGTGCTGGTCATCCCCGCTCCGCGGCGCAGCAGGTCATACACCTCGGCCACCAGTTGCATCGCCCCGTACTCGATGCCGTTATGCACCATCTTGGCGAAATGCCCCGCCCCGCCGCCGCCCATCCAAAGGGCGCATGGCTGGCCGCCAGCGTTCGTAGCGGCGATGGATTGAAACAGCGGTTCCACCCGGCGCCAACCTTCGAGCGAGCCACCGGCCACCAGGCTCGGGCCCCACAGCACATCGCGCGGGCTGCCCGATACCCCCATGCCAATGAAGTGCACCCCTTCGGCGGCGAGATCGCGCACGCGCCGTTCGGTGTCCATAAAGGCGGCGCTGCCAGCGTCGATCAGCACGTCGCCGGGACGCAGGATCGGGCGAAGATCGGCCAGCACCGGCTCCACCCGCGCGGCGGGTAGCGCCAGCAGCAGTGCGCGCGGCGTGGGCAGCATGACCGCCAGTTCCTCCACCGAGCGGGCCGTGGGAATATCCAGCCACTCCGGCGGTTCTCCGTCGGGGTTATAGCCGGCCGGCAGGCGACCATTGCGCGCCAGGTTTTGCGCCAGCAGCCGCCCCACCAGCCCCAGGCCAATAATTCCCATCGATGCCACCGGCTGCACCAGTTGGTCGATGACCGTTTGCGCGATCTGCTCGGGCGGGAGGCGCACGTCGATGGTGAGAATATCGTGTGGCGCTTCGAGTGTATCAAACTGGCTTTGCAGCATTTCCGGCTTCATAAAATGCTGGCGGCGGCGCATGCGTTCCAAAATCACCGCAAAATCGCCGTGCAGGTACGCGAATTTCACCTCCTGCCGGTGGCCGCGGCGCAGCGCGTCGCGGTAGCTGGATTTGAGCGCGGAACAGGCAATCACCCCGTCGCGCCCGGCGTCCATCTCCGCCTGCATCAGCCGCGCCAGCGCATCCAGCCACCCGACGCGGTCCGCGTCGGTGAGCGGGATACCCGCGGCCATTTTGGTCACGTTCTCAGGTGGGTGATAGTCATCGCCGTCATAGAACGCACAGCCGATGCGCTCAGCCACCATCTTCCCGATGGTGCTCTTGCCGCTGCCCGAAACGCCCATGACGATGATGAACATCTCCCGCCTCCTGATATGCGCCAGATTTTCCGACGATGATTCGATTCTATTCCACGGTGGAAGTTTTATCAATCAAATAGGCAACCCTCTCCAACCTCCGCTCTGCATGCCCTGCGGGCGACCCGCTAGAATTTGGCCATGAAACACATTGTTAGCTGTGCGGGGAGAGGGATAACTGCCTTAGCTTGAGATCTGTGAGTGCCCAGCGAGCAGGCGCGCCTACGCATAACCGTATTTTGCAATGGAAAAAGTTATATAATATGGATACGGCTTCAAACCACAGCACCACCCGGCTTTCCTCCTTCCAAACTTTCTTCAATCGCATATCAGGAACAAACTCGATCATGGCCATGCAATTTGACAACAGCCAACACCCGCAGCTTATCTCGCTGCTGGAAGATGCGATTGACTTTGCCATCTACATCGTCGCCGTCGATCCTGAAAGCCCGTACGGCGGCAGGGTGG
>CALDSL010000286.1 GCA_937920255.1 uncultured Anaerolineaceae bacterium
CGCTGGGCGGCGTGCGCACCATCGAGGCCATGTCCGACCCGTTCCCCGGGCTGCGCTTCATCCCCACCGGTGGCATCCGTCCCGAGAACATCGCGGTTTACCTGCGCTCGCCGCGCATCCTGGCCGTCGGCGGCTCGTGGATGGCCCGGCGCGCCGCCATCCGCGCCGGGCAGTTCGAGCAGATCGAAACGCTCACCCGCCAGGCGGTGGACGCCGTGCGGGAGGCAAGAGCTGCTCGCGTGTAACGGGCTACATTACGAATAAAGCAGGAGAGCTTCACCGCGAAGAAGCGATGTGCGCGAAGGAAACGCGAAGGGAACTTATAAAACAACTTCGCGTTTCCTTCGCGTTCTGCGTTTCTTCGCGGTGAAGTAGTTTTTATTCTACCCGCCTACTCCGCCAGCGAGAGGTCACAGTGCGCGGGGGGTTGGGTGAGGAACGGCTCAAATTCGACGCTCCTGCCCACCTGATCGCCCTTCCCCGGCCCCATCCCGCCCGGGCCGCTGGGGTCGCCGTAGTAATTGTTCTGCGCAAACGACACCCCGGCAATGGCGCTCGACCAGTTCGGGTCTTCCGGGTCAAGGGTGGTGTTGCCCTGGAAACACGAGTCGTGGATCTGGATCTCCAGGTTAATGGACTGGAACATGCCGCTGGGGTGTGCCACCAGCGTTTCGCGGAAACCGGGAATGGTGTCGAAGTATTCCTGCAAATAAGGGTTGTCCTCGACCATCAACATCGGGTCGGCCTCGGCCTCGGCGATATCTTCTTCGTAAATGAAATTACGGAAGGACGCGCCACCACCGGTCATTCCGGCCACGTTGTTGTAAAACTGGCAGCGCAGCACGGTGGCTTCGGCTTCCTGAATATTCAACCCGCCGCCACGCGAAGTGGGATTAACGTTGCCAATGAAGATCGAATCGGTCAGCAGGATGGTGACGCGCTCCGCGTACAGGCCGGCGCCGTAGCCGTCGTTACGGTTCTCCAAAAACTGGCTGGTGGTGATATTGGCCCTGGCGTCGATGATATACACGCCCCCGCCGCTGAACGCAGCCTCATTGCCCGAGAAGACGCTGTCGCGGATGTTGACCGCGCCGTTCGAGACGTGCACCCCACCGCCGTTCTCAGCCTTGCTGCCTTTCACCTCCACCCGGTCCAGGTTGACCGAGGCATTCTGCACCAGCAGCGCCCCGCCCCAGGCGTCCGCGCCCACGTCGCCGCCCTGCAAAGTGATATCTTCCAGCGTGAAAGTGCCGTACAGCACTTCCAGCAGACGGAACGGTTCGGTCGCGTCCTCGCGTGAAAGCACCGCGCCGTTACCGCGCAGGGTCAGCGTGCGGTTGATGGTCGGCAACGCGCTGCCCGCCGGCGAGGTGTGCAGCACCCATTCGTTTTGCTGCGGGGTGACGTCAGGTTGGGTGAAGCGGTAGGTACCCGGCGCCAACTCGATCACCGTCTGATCTTCCACCCCGGCCGCGCAGCCGTCCACCGGCTGGAGCAGGTTGGCCGCCGAAATCGCCTCAGCCAGCGAACAGTTGCCGTTCTCGGGGAAGGGATAGCGCTCCGCCTCCAGCGTGTCCACGCGGATAATTCCCACCGGTTCCGGCGTGGGCGAGGCGCTGGGGCTGGGCGTAGCCGTCGACGTAGACGTGGGCGCGGTTGTGGCGGTGGGCGGCACGGCGGTGGCCGTCGCGGCCAGCGTACTGGCGGCAAGCGGCTCGGCGCGCGCAGGGGCCATCGTGCCGCCCGTGGTAGGTACCTCGCGCGGAGCACAGGCGGAGAGGACAAGGGTAAGAGCAACCAGTAAGAGGGTGACAGAGCGCATTACAGTCTCCAGGTGTGTGGTTTTCGCACCAGCATACGCAAGACCCGTCTGAGAAACGTTACGGGAGAGCAATAAAAGACACCCACAGGGTGTGTAGCTCGAAGAGCACCCTGCGGGTGGCGGCTTGATGAGAGCGTTACTGCGTTTCAAAAGTCACACAAAAGGCTATTATGTGCCGCCAACACACCCTACGCCAGAATTTAACGCCGCGCCCTGAAGAGGGCGCGGCGCGATTTACGCTTCCACGGTTTCTACCCGCTTCTTCGGCTTGGGTTTCGGTTTGGGTTTGGCCTTGGCCGTTTCCTTCTTGGCGGTGGGTTTCTTGGGCTTGGCGGCGGTTTTCTTGGGTTTCTTCTTGGCCGGGGTCTTGGCGCTGGCGGCGGGTTTTTTCTTGGGCTTCTTTTTGGCGGCCTTCTTCTTTTTGATCCCCGGCAGCAGGTTGATCAGCAGCGTGCCGATCACGCGCGCGATGGCCGGGTTGAGCCCGAACTTCTCCTCCAGGAATTTAGCCACGTCCGTCGCCGCGCTGCTGCCGCCACGGGTGACGGCCGCGCTGGCAGTTTCGAGCAGGTTGCCCTCGCCCTTGAGGAACGCGCCGATCTCATCCTCAACCGCTTCGTTTGACGATCCGGCCGCGACAGCCTTCAGGCTGGCGGCCAGCAGCGAATCCTGGTCCTGCCCCTCGCCCGCCCCGCCGGACATGCCGGAAAGCAGATTGGAAAGCGATTTATCGTCCATGCCCCACCACCTTTGTTCCCAGGGATATATACCAGTATAGCAAATCTGGCCAGAAGTAGGTTGGGTTGAGCGCTCTTTGCGAAACCCAACGCTTTTTCAGACATTCAATCAAAAAGTTGGGTTTCGCAAAGAACGCTCAACCCAACTTACCAAACGCAAACCTCTCAGCCCCTACGCCCAGATATCGCCGATGGTGTAGCCTTCGGGGAATGGATCCTCGGGGTCGATGATGTAGTTGCACACCCCGGTGATCCACGCCGTGCCGCTGATGGTGGGCACCACCGCCTTGTACGGCCCTACCTGGGTCTCCTCCACCAGCCGCCCGGTGAAGATCGTGCCCAGAATGCCCTCGTGGCGGAAATCCTGATGCAGCGGCAGCTTGCCTTTGGCGTACAGGGTGGCCATCTTGGCGGATGTGCCCGTGCCGCACGGCGAGCGGTCGATCGCGCCGGTCCAGGTGGCTGGGCGATTCCAGTCCAGCTTGCCGGTCGAGACGATGACCGAATTTTTCCAATCGGCGTGCGGGCCGCTGGGCGGGCCGGAAAGCTGGGCGATGGTGATGCCCTCAAACCCCGGCTGCAGCGGGTGCACCACCGGGAGCTGCTCCTGCGCCGCGGCCTTGATCATCTCGCCGATGCGCACGATATCCGCGCCCTCGTCCGGGGTGATCTTCAGGCCAAACTGGGCCGCGTCGGCGATGACGTAGAACATGCCGCCATAGGCTACGTCCACCGTCACCGTGCCGAGGTGCGGCACCTCGATGGGCGTGTCCAGATGCGTGGCAAAGGCCGGCACGTTGCGGAAGGTGACCTGCTTCACCTTGCCGCCGGCGCAGTCGGCGCGCACACGCACCAGCCCGGCCGGGCTTTCCAGGGTCAGCTCGGTCACCGGCTCTTTCATCGGGATCATGCCGGTTTCCAGCAGCACCGTCACGGTGCAGATGGTGTTGGTGCCGGACATGCCGGGGTACTCCACCTGCTCCATGATCACAAACCCCGCGTCCGCGTCCGGGTGCGTGGGCGGCAGGATCAGATTGACGTTGGCGGCCGGGTAGCCGCGCGGCTCGCGCAGCATCACTTTGCGCAGCCAGTCCATGTGCTCCTGCAGGTAGCACATCTTCTCGAACATGGTCTTGCCGGGCACGTCCAGCACCCCGCCGACGATCACGCGCCCGTGCTCGCCGCACGCGTGCGCGTCTACCGCCTGGATCATTCTGGAAATCCGCATATGGTTATCCTCCTATGGTTGTTCGCCCGTGATCACTTGCGCCACGGCTTGTTTGACTTCGGACATCAGGCCGGCGACGCTCCATTGTATCCCGCCTGCGGTGACAAAGGTCGGCTTGCCGCCGCCACCGCCGCCGTATTTTTTGGCAACCGCCACCACCGGCCCGGCCAGCGCCAGATTCAGGTCGGCGCTGCACCCGGCGGCCACCGAAAGTGTATCCGCGCCGCCGATGATGACTGCCACTGTGTTCGCCGCCCCGGTCAGCAGTTTGGTGGCCATGGCCTTGACCGCCGCGGCGTCGAGGTAATCCACCGTGTCGGTGATCAGGCGCACGCCGCCCAGCAGTTCGCCGCCGGAAGCGCGCAGCTCGCTGACGCGGTAATCCATCAAGCGCTCGCGCATCTTGCGCAGGTCTTTCTGCGTGTTTTGCAGGTCGCCGGACAGCTTGCGCACCACCTGGAACACCTGCTCGCGTGAGGTGCTGAGCAGATCGGCGGTTTCGCCCAGCGATTTCTCATCCTTGCTCATCTCTTCCACCGCCCGCTTGCCGACCGCGTAGTCGATGCGGGTGACATTTTTCTTATGCACCTCGCGCGCGATCAGCTTGATCGGGCCCAGTTCCACCGTGCTGTGCATGTGCGTGCCGCTGCACGCGGCCACGTCCCAACCTTCCACGGTAATGATGCGCACATCGCTCTCGCCCATCTCGTAATTGACCGCCAGGTCGCGCATGGCGCGCGCCTCGGCCGCGCGGACGATTCTGGCGTTCACCGGGCGGTCTTCCACCACCACTTCGTTGGCCAGCCGCGCCATTTCGCGCAGGTCGTCCGGGCGGATCTGGCGCGGCGTTTCCAGGTACAGGTTGCCCACCGCGCCGATGTTGAACCCGGCATACTCCACCTCGCCAAACAGCTTGCGCGCCGCGCCAAACAGCAGGTGGCAGGTGGTGTGCAGGCGCATGTTGTTGATGCGGTAGTCGCGGTCGATGGCGCCGCGCGCCGGCGCTCCAGGACGCAGCAGATCCTGGCTTTGCTGGGTGCGCGGCACCCAGTGCACGATGGTTTCGCCCACTTCCTGCACGTCGAGCACCGGCAGGCCGGCCAGCGTGCCGCGGTCGGCCGGCTGGCCGCCGCCCTCGGGGTAAAAATAGGTCGCTTCCAGCGCCACGCCCAGCCGTTCCGGCTCGGGGATTAAATCAAGAACCGTACCGTCGAAGTCAAAAACGAATGCGTCGTCCCAATATTTTTTCATCTACCACTCCCGGTCTTCAAGCCCGCTTTTGTAGAGGCGGGTTTTCTGGCATGTGCGAACTACCCCCCTCCCGCTCCCCCCACAGGGCTGTGCCCATTTTCAAAAACCGAAAATGGAGGGAGAGAAGGCACTTAACCCTCCCTCCATCTTCGTTCTTTGAAGATGGGCACAGCCCTGTGGGGGGAGTTGGAGGGGGGTTCTGCGATCCCGACAAAACAGGTGTTGCCAAGCCTTCCATTACCTTCTACTCTTCCTCAGCCAATGCGGCCAGAGCGCCGACGGGCAGGGGGAAGACCGGCGGGCGCTGCGTGAACTGGCCAATCTCATCCACCGGTTTGCCGGTGAGGCCGGCCAGGGCGTTCATCGCCATGTGGCCGCACATGCGCCCCTGGCACTCGCCCATGCTCACCCGCGCGCCGTTCTTGATCTCCTGCGCCACCCCGCTGCTGCTCTGCGCCATCTGGCGCAGTTTGCCGTAGGTCACGCCCTCGCAGCGGCACACCAGCGTGTCGTCCTCGGCCAGCTCATATGCGCCCGGTCCGGGGGTGAAAAGGTCAGAGTACAGGCGCTGGAAACGCACTTCGGCGCGAATGCGCGCGCGCACGCGCCCGATCTGCGCTTCGGCGCTGTCCGCGCCGTGATTGAGGATCGCGGCCGCGTGCAGCCCGGCTATCTCGCCTTCCATCTCCGACATATACACGCCGCCGATCCCGGCGCCGTCGCCCACCGCGTAGATGCCTTCCACGCTGGTCTCAAAATACGGCGTGCGCACCGGCACTTCGCCGCCCAGGTCAGGCCGCCACTGCTGCTGCGCCCCGGCCGTGCGCGAGAGAGCATTAAACGGCACAAACCCGTAGCCAATGCCGATCGTGTCGCAATCCACCTCGCGCTCGGTGCCGCGGATCGGCCGCCAGTTGCGGTCCAGCCGGGCAATGGTCGCGCCGGTCACCTGGGTATTGCCGTGGGCGCGCACCAGCCCCCAGCCCATGCGGTAGGGCGTGCCGTGCGATAGCATGGTGGCAATACCCTTGCCGCCTTCGATCATGCGCCCCCACTGGCCCCACATGGCCGTGGCGCGCAGGATGGCTTTTTCCAACATGTAGGCGCCTTCCAGCACCGCCACCACATGCGCGCCGGCGTCCAGCAGCTTCTTGGCCACCACCAGTTGCAGCGGCCCGGTGCCGGCCAGCAGCACGCGTTTGCCTGGCAGCACGTGCTGGTAGAGCAGCGCCTGCACCCCTCCGGTGAGCAGCACGCCGGGCAGCGTCCAGCCAGGGAAAGCCACCGGGCGCTCGTACGCCCCGGCTGCGATGATCACCGCCCTGGCCTGCGCCAGATAGGTGCCCTGCGGGCCGACGCAAACCAGCTTGCGCTCCGGGCTGGCCGAAGCCACCAGCGTATCGGGGACGATGCGCACGCCAGCCGCGCGCACCTGCCCGATCAACTGCTGGCCGTGGCGCTGGTGCGCGTTGGATTGGTCAAGCATGCGCTCGGGCGGTTGGCGGTAATACTGCCCGCCCTGCTGGCTATAGGCATCAAACAGGGTGACCTGCGCCCCAGCCTTTGCCGCGGCCAGCGCCGCGGATAACCCACCCGGCCCGCCACCAACAACCACAACCTCTAAGTCTTCGATCATGCGCTTACCCTTGTCCCAAATTGGTTTGAACGACCATCCCCGCCTTCACGGTCACCTGGCAGGCGCGCTGGTTGGGGATGCCGTCAACGGTCAGCAGGCAGTCAAAGCACAGCCCGATACCGCACAGCAGCCCGCGCTCATCGCCGGCTCGCGAGCGACGCCAGGCGCGCTTGCCCGCGGCGTACAGCGCGCTGGCCACGGTGTCGCCCGGGTAAGCCTCCACCGACTCGCCGTCAAACACAATGGTAAAGGGGCGTTGGGTTTCGTTTCCAAAACGCAGCATATGCGGCTCCTGTCGCGTGCTCACCAGGCTGAGCGGCCGCCATCCACAGGAATGGCTGCGCCGGTGATAAAGGAAGAATCGTCGCAAGCCAGGAACAGCACCGTGCGGGCGACCTCTTCCGGGGTGGAAATGCGGTTCATCGGGTGGCGCGCGGCGAACTTGGGGCGCTGAAGTTCCTCGCCGCCCAGCGCGCGCATTTCCTCGCGCAGCATGGGCGTATCCACGCTGCCCGGGCAGATGCAGTTGACGCGGATGTGCTGCGCGGCATGGTCGAGCGCCATGGCCTTGGTCAGCAGCACCACCCCGCCCTTGGCGGCGCAGTATGCGGCCACGCCGGCCCCACCTACCAGCCCAAACACCGAGGCGTTGTGGATGATCGACCCGCCCCCGCCCGCTGCCATCAGCGGCACCGCGAATTTCGACATCAGGTAAGAGCCGGTCAGGTTACTGTCGATGGTGGCGGCCCATTCCTCTTCGCTGGTGGTTTCCACCGTGCGGTCGACGTAGATCACCCCGGCATTATTGAAGAGGATATCCAGCCGGCCGAAGGTCTGCGCCACGGCGTCCACCGCGCGGCGGCAGTCCTCGGCGCGCCGCACGTCGCACGGCACAAAAATCGCCTCGCCGCCCGCGGCGCGCACGGCCTCCGCGGCTTCTTCGCCGCTGTGGGGGCTGCGGGCGGCAATCGCCACCCGCGCCCCTTCACTTGCAAACAGCACACTGGCTGCAAGGCCAATTCCAGAGCTTCCGCCCGTGATCAGGGCAACTTTTCCGTCGAGTTTTCCCATGCGCCGCCTCAACACAGACCCAGTTCGGCCAGTTTTTCCGGCCGCGGAGCGCCGCTCACCGGATCCCAGCCGCGGGCGTGGTAATACTCGGCCAGCATGCCTTCCAGGTTGCGGGTCACCACCGCCGGCTCATCCACGTACTTGCCGATCGTGGGCTGCGAGCGCACGCGTTCGGGCAGGAAGTCGTCTTTGGCGGTGATGCCTTCGCGCACGTTGAACATGCGCTGGATGTTGATGGCGCGCTCGCCCGCCTGGAGCAGTTCCTTGCCGTCCACGTCCCAGCCGGTCAGCGCGGAGAGGAAATCGGCCCAGTGATCGACGGTGATGCCGCCGTACATGTAGAATTTGCAGGTGCCGAGCACATCCGGCAGCACCAGGCCGTTCTGCAGTAACTGCACTACGGCGCCTTTGCTGTCATCTTCGTCCCAGCGCTCGACCTCGTTGGGGTCCGGAACGCCGTATTTCATCAGGCCCCAGTCCAGCTTCCCGCGGTCCCAGGCCATGCCTTCCAGCGGCTGGATGTGGCACATGCCGCGGTTGGCGGTGGCGTAGGTGATGCCCAGCGCCTTGCCCGAGCGCGGATCGTGCGCCGGGCCTTCCAGGCCCTTCACGTGCACGGCGTACTGCTCGGCGCCGTTCCCGATGATTTCGGCCGCGCGGCGCACGCCCTCGGCTAGGATGTCGCCCATGCCCTGGCGCAGCGCGATCTGCTTCACCAGACCGGGCAGCATTTCGGCGTTGCCCCAGGTCAGGTCCAGGCCCTGCAGTTGCTCGGGGGTGAGCAGACCCTTCTCGTAGCATTCCATGCCAAAGGCGATCACCGCGCCGCACGAGATGGTGTCCAGGCCGTACTCGTTGCACAGCCAGGTGCAGTGTACCGCGGCGTCCATGTTTTCGTTGAGCAGGTAGGCGGTAAAGCACGAAATCGATTCATATTCCGCGCCGCCGTGCTCGGGAGTCTTGTATTCGCCGTCGCCCACATGCACCCAGCGCGCGCAGGCCAGGGTGCAGCCGCGGTAGCAGCCAAAGCCCTTGATGAAATTGTTCTTCGTATAGGTGTCGAACAGTTCCGGGCCTTTGCCCCACGAGTTCGACTGCCAGTTCTTGGTCGGCCAGTCGCCGCCGTCGTCGTTGCCGGCCAGGTCGCCGATGGTGCCGTAATCCTTCATGCCCACGAACATGGGGTTGTCTTTGATTTCATCGAACGCCGAGCGCAGAATCGTCTTCAGCCGCTCGGGTTCGGCCGCTTCGACTTTGTTCTTGCCGCGCACCGCCACCGCGATCAGGTTCTTGGAGCCCCACACCGCTCCCCCACCGCAGCGCCCGGCCGCGCGGTCGTCCGACATGACCGCCGAGATCTTGACCAGGTTTTCGCCGGCCGGCCCAATGCACAGGATCGAAAGCCGTTTATCGCCCACTTCTTCGCGGATCAGGGCGGATTTCTCGGAGACGGTTTTGCCCAGCAGATGCGAGGCGTCGTGGTATTCCAGCAGCCCATCCTGGATAAGCAGCCACACCGGCGTCTCGGACTTGCCTTCCACGATGACATAGTCGTAACCGGCCTTTTTCAGATCCGGGCCAAAATCGCCGCCCACGCGCGACTCACCCCACACGCCGGTGAGGGGTGACTTGAAGCACACCATCACCGAGCCGCCGCCCGGAACGTTGGCCATGCTCAGCGGGCCGGTCGCCAGGATCATCTTGTTTTCGGG
>CALDSL010000287.1 GCA_937920255.1 uncultured Anaerolineaceae bacterium
TCGTGCCAATGTTTAAGTGCGGCTTGCTTCGGTCAAACTTTTGCTTCGCCATGATTCCTCTCCTGCTCTCGTAAAAAAGTACTCCACCTGCTTGCGGCAATTGAAGAGCCCTCAATGGGATTTGAACCCATGACCCCGTTCTTACCAAGAACGTGCTCTACCAGCTGAGCTATGAGGGCTTGCCGTTCGCTACAACCATCCCCACCCCTTACGGGATGAGACACACGATGGTCAAACAACGACCAGTGGGCAGTGAAGGATTCGAACCTCCGAAGTCGTCTGACAGCTGATTTACAGTCAGCCCCCTTTGGCCACTTGGGTAACTGCCCAGGTCCGAGCCGTTGCCAGCTCGCGAGTGAGGTTGGTATCGCGACCAATCTCACTCGCCAGCCTGCAACTGAGCCGACGACGGGAATCGAACCCGTAACCTACCACTTACAAGGCGGTTGCTCTGCCGGATTGAGCTACGTCGGCGCTTGACCATCGATTTATGTAATTTTTAAGCTGCTCGATTGCGTTCGCAATTATACCAAAGCCTTGGCTACTGGGCAAGGAGAATCACGAGCAATTTTCCATTTCGCGCAGCGGGTTGGGAGTCTAACAGATGTTATGGTTTGAGTCAAGATGGAAATGCTTTGCCTACTTTCTAGTATAATCAGGGTGAATCTAACGTGGAGGATGCATGGAGATTACCTGGTATGGACATTCCTGTTTCCGGCTGACCGAGCGAAGCATGGCTTCGGTCGTCACCGATCCGTACGACTCGCGCGCAGTTGGTTATGAACCCCTGCGGCTCAAAGCCGATATTGTTACGGTGAGCAACGACACCCCTGGCCACAACCACCTTTCCGCCGTCAAAGGCGAAAACCACCCCATCACCGGCCCGGGGGAATATGAGATTGGCGGTGTTTTTATTACCGGCATTCAAACCAACGGCCACACGCGTAAGGACGAAACCCGCAACACCTTGTATGTCTTCGATTACAACGGGCTGACCGTCGCCCACCTGGGGCTGATCAACCGCGTGCCAACCCAAACCGAAATCGAAGCGCTTGGCCCAGTCAATATTGCTCTGGTGCCGGTTGGGGGACTCGACAGTATCAACGCGTCAAAGGCGGCTGAAGTCATCAGCCTGCTGGAGCCGAACATTGTGATCCCAATGATGTACGCCATTCCCGGCGCATCCCTGAAGCTGGATACACTGAGTAAGTTCCTCAAAGAGATGGGGCTGGCTGAACCAGATACGATGCCTTCCTTAAAGGCCACCAGTGCCAGCAGCCTTCCCCAAGAAACGCGGGTGATTGTTCTCGAAAGCCAGCACGCCTGAACCAGAGGAGGGTAGCCGTGGCCGTCAAACTGATACTGACCTGGGATATTTCCCCCGAACGCGATCAAGAGTATTTTGAGTTTGTTGTTCGCGAGTTTATCCCCGGTGTGCAGCGCCTGGGCTTTGAACTGAGCGACGCCTGGGCCACGGTGTACGGCAGCCAGCCGCAGATCCTGGTTGGCGCGGTGCTGCCCTCGATGACCAAGGCGCGCCAGATCATGCGCTCCAATGAATGGAAGAGCCTGAACAGTCAACTCAAAGAGTACGTGCAGAACTACACACAAAAGATCATCCCGAAGCGCGGCGGCTTTCAATTTTGACCTGGTCTGCATGAGCGTTTCACTCGCGGATGCTCTCCTGAGCTGGTATGACCGCAACGCGCGTTCGCTGCCGTGGCGCGGGCATCCAGACCCGTATGCGGTGTGGGTCTCCGAGATCATGCTCCAGCAGACGCGCGTGGAAACGGTGATCCCTTATTTCCTGCGCTGGATGGAACGCTTTCCGAGCGTGGCGGCCCTGGCGGCCGCCTCCGAGCAGGATGTACTCGCCGCCTGGGAAGGGCTGGGCTATTACAGCCGCGCGCGCAACCTGCATCGCGCCGCGCGCCTGCTGGTGGAAGAACACGCGGGCCAGCTTCCGCGCAGCCGCTCCGCGCTGGAACAGTTGCCCGGCATCGGGCGCTATACCGCCGGGGCAATCGCCTCGATGGCCTTCGGGCAGGACGAGCCCGCGCTGGATGCCAACATCCGCCGCGTGCTGGCGCGTGTATTTGATGTCGACCTGCCGGCGCGCTCGCCGCAGGGCGAAGCCCGCCTGTGGGAGCTGTCGCGCCAGGTGCTGCCCCCCGGCCGCGCCGGCGATTTTAACCAGGCCCTGATGGACCTGGGTTCGGCCATCTGCACCCCGCACAACCCGGCCTGCCTGATCTGCCCACTCAACGTGCATTGCCGCGCCTACCAGCTTGGCATCCAGGAGCAGCGCCCGGTGTTGGATCAAAAAGCGCCGGTGCCGCACTATACCGTCACCGCCGCCATCATCCACCGCGACGGTCAGGTGCTGCTGGCGCGGCGGCCGTCCAAAGGGCTGCTGGGCGGGCTGTGGGAGTTCCCCGGCGGCAAACTGGAACCGGGCGAGAGCCTGCCCCAGGGGCTGGAACGCGAGATCCGCGAAGAACTGGGCGTCGGCATCCGCGTGGGCCAGCCGTTTGGCATTTACCAGCACGGGTACACGCATTTCAAAGTCACCCTGCACGCGTTCTTCTGCCGCCTGTACGACGGCGAGCCGCAGGCCCTGCACGCCAGCGAACTGGCCTGGGCTGCCCCATCCACCCTGGAAGCCTATCCCATGGGCAAAATTGACCGCCAGATCGCCCGGCGGTTGGCAGCGCACCCGCTGCCCGAGGACACAACCGCATGAGCAATCATCCCGTCAATCTAACCATCCGTTTTCTGCTGGAAATCCTGGCGCTGGCCGCCATGGCGATGTGGGGTTGGACGCAGCACGCCGGCGCGTTGCGCTTTGTGCTGGCAGTCGGCCTTCCGCTGGTGGCCGCGGCGTTGTGGGGCGTCTTCCGCGTCGATAATGACCCCAACAAAGCCCCGGTGCGCGTGCCCGGCATGGTGCGGCTGCTGCTGGAAGCGCTGGTGTTCGGCGGCGCGGTCTGGGCGCTGTACGCCGCCGGCCGTACCACCCTGGCCTCGATCTTCGGGCTGGTGGTGCTGGCGCATTATGTCGTATCATATGACCGCATTCGCTGGCTGCTGCAGCGCTAGAGCCATGCAAGACGCGGACTACTCCGTCCAGCAAGAAATGATGGTTCGCGAGCAGATCGCGCGGCGCGGGCTGACCAACCCGCGCCTGCTGGATGCCTTCCGGCGCGTGCCACGCCACCGCTTTGTGCCGCCCGAAGTGCGCCACGAGTCCTACCGCGACGGGCCGCTGCCCATCGGCGGTGGGCAGACGATTTCGCAGCCGTACATCGTGGCGCTGATGACCAGCCTGCTGAACCTGGACGGCACCCAGCGCGTGCTGGAGATCGGCACCGGTTCGGGTTACCAGGCCGCCATCCTGGGGCTGCTGGCGGGCAACGTGCACACCGTCGAGCGCCTGCCGGAACTTGCCGAACGCGCCACCGCGCTGCTGCGCGACCTGGGCTACACCAACATTTTCGTCCACACCGGCGATGGCTCGCTGGGCTGGCCGGAAGCCGCGCCGTACGACGCGATCCTGGTCACGGCTGCCGCGCCGCGCGCGCCAGATGCGCTGCTGGAGCAGCTTGCCGTGGGCGGTTGCCTGGTGATTCCTGTCGGTGGGCGCGCCGGGCAGGAGCTGCAGGTGTGGACGCGCACCCACGCCGGGATGGAGATGGAGAACAACGTCCCGGTGGCGTTCGTGCCCCTGCGCGGCCAGGAGGGCTGGCCAGAGGAAGATTGGGAGTAAATAACCATCGGGGCTGCCGTGGCAGCCCCGATGTGATTATCGCTATTTGTTGACCGACACAAACACCATCGGGCGGCGGCGGGTTTCGGAGAACAGCACGCTCTTTACCACCTGCTCCACGTCTTGCTGCAGGTTGCCGTTGGCCTTATTGACCGTTTCGATGATACGGCGGCGGGCCTGAGCCAGCACTTCGTCCGACTCGCGCGACAGCATAAAGCCGCGGGTCATGATCTCCGGTTCCTGGCGCAGGCGTTTGGTCACCGGGTCGAGGCTCAGGTTGACCAGCACGATGCCCTCGCGCGAAAGCTCTTCGCGCTCGCGCATCACGTCCGGGTCCACATCGCCCACGCCCGAGCCATCGACAAACACCATCGGGGCGGGCACGCGCTCGCCCAGCTCCATGCTGTCGGCGGTCAGCTCCACCACCTGGCCGTTCTCGATCACCGCCACATTTTCTTCGGGGATGCCGAGTTGTTTGGCCAGCAGGGCATGCTGCTTCAACTGGCGCAGCTCGCCATGGATGGGGATGAAGAATTTGGGCCGCACCAGGTGGATCAGCAGCTTCATTTCTTCCTGGCTGGCATGGCCGGAGACGTGCACCGGGGCGATGCTTTCGTAGATCACATTCGCGCCGCGCTCGAACAGGCGGTTGATGGTGCGGTAGACGTTCTCTTCGTTACCCGGGATGGGGTGCGAAGACAGCACCACCGTGTCGCCTGGCTGCAGGTCAAACAGGCGGTTGCGCCCGGTGGATAGCCGCCCCAAAATCGAGGTCGGCTCGCCCTGCGAACCGGTGCACATGATTACCACTTCGCTGCCCGGCATGGTGCGCGCCTGTTCGATGCTCACCAGCAGGTTCTC
>CALDSL010000288.1 GCA_937920255.1 uncultured Anaerolineaceae bacterium
ACAAACCCGGTACCACCGGTCACAAGGATCATAGAGTGAAATTATAGCAGAGGTTGGCGAATCCGCCATACTGGCACGCTTCTTGCTACATGCCCGGTACACCCCGCTTGCGAAAGTGTTACCTATCAAGTTTGAAACCCCCGCGGCAATTGGCACATCACTGGTAGCGAAGAGAAAACGATGGAAAATACTGGCATTCCCCTCCTCAAACCCGCAACCCGAACCGGTTTTCATTATTACCCGGATACGCTGCACTACCGGGAAAGCGACCTTGCCCGCTGGCTACCGGTGTTGAAGGCCATGGACGCTTCCTGGCTGGTGATCCAATCGGATACCCGGCGCGCGATCCCGGAGAACTTTTTCAACGGGCTGCTGCAGGCAGGCGTCGAGCCAATCGTGCAGTTTGGCCTGTCACCGGGCAGCCCGCCCAACCTGACGGAGCTGACCACGCTGCTGGAGGCATACGCGCATTGGGGCGCGCAGGCCGTGCTGTTGTTTGACCGTCCGAACGCCAGTGCTTCGTGGTCAAACGGGCATTGGGCGCAGCAGGACCTGGTGGAACGCTTTCTCGACCGGTTCCTGCCGCTCAGCAGCGCGGCGCTGAGGCTGGGCCTGCTGCCACTCTTCCCCGCGCTCGAACCGGGCGGAAGCTATTGGGACACGGCTTTCCTCCGCGCCGCGCTGGTCTCATTGGAGCGGCGCAAGCAAACCGCGCTGCTGCAGCGCCTGGTGCTTTCAGCCTGGGCGCATACTGGCAGCCGCTCGCTCAACTGGGGCAGCGGCGGCCCGGAGCGCTGGCCGGAAAGCCGCCCGTACGCCACTCCCGCCGGGTCGGAAGACCAGCGCGGGTTCCGCATCTTCGACTGGTACCAGGCGGTGGCGAAATCGGTGTTTGGCCAGGCGCTGCCCATCATCCTGTTTGGAGCCGGATCGCCCAGCAGCCACCTGTACGCCGGCGAGCACCGCGAGACCGCGCTGAATATTGCCCGGCTGATGGCCGGGGAGACGGTCCCGGACCCCATGGATATGTCCGCCAGCCTCGACCCGGTGCCGGCAGAAGTGCTGGCGTGCAACTTCTGGCGACTGGCCGGCGACACTGACGCCTGGTTCCCCGAGGACGATCAGCCCCTGCCAGCCGCGTCGGCCATCCAGGAATGGCGCGCCGCGCGCGTCGCCAGCGGGCGCAAAATGGCCATACCCAACACCGGCGAGCCCGGCGCGCGCCCGATTGCCCATTACCTGCTCCTGCCCACCTATGACTGGGGCGTTTCCGAGTGGCACCTGTCGATCATCCGGCCGTTTGTACAAAAGCACGCTCCCACCATCGGCTTTTCGCTGGCCGAAGCCACCCTGGCCCGCCAGGTGACCGTGGTGGGCAACGAGCAATCCTTCGCGGAAGAAGACCTGAACCAGCTGCGCGCGGCCGGGTGCAGCGTTGAGCGGATTAGCGGAGATGGCACGAGTATTGCAACCCAACTGGCAGAGAGGTAAACACCAATGAACATTTCCCTGACTTCCAAAGCCATGCAGCATACACCCATCGAGGTGAAACCGCCGGTTCTCAAGGTGCTCGGCCTTGGCGGCGGTGGGTCGAACGCCGTCAACCGCATGATCGAATTGGGTTTGGGCGGCGTGGAATACATCGCGGCAAACACTGACGCCCAGGCGCTGAAAAGCAGCATGGCGCCCACGCGCATTCAGCTTGGGGCGCGGCTGACGCGCGGCCTGGGCGCGGGCGGCAAGCCGCAGATTGGGGAAGCGGCCGCGGAAGAAAGCTACCGCGACCTGAACGCGGCGCTGGCCGGAGCGGATATGGTGTTTCTGACGGCCGGCATGGGCGGCGGAACCGGGACTGGTTCGATTTCCATTGCCGCGCGGGTGGCGCGCGCGTTGGGTGCGGTCACGGTGGCAATCGTCACCACGCCGTTCTCGTTTGAAGTTGGGCGGCGGCAGCAAAACGCGCGCGACGGCCTGGCGCGGCTACGCCCGTATATCGACACGCTGGTCACCGTGCCCAACGACCGGCTGCTGCAGGTGGCGCCCAAAGACCTGCCGCTGGAGATGGCCTTCCGCCTGGCCGACGACGTGCTGCGCCAGGGCATTCAGGGCATCACCGAATTGATCACCCAGCCGGGGTTGATCAACGTCGATTTTGCGCACGTGCGCGCCATGATGCAGTCGGGCGGCGGCTCGCTGCTGTCCATCGGCCAGGGGCACGGCGCCAACAAAGCCCTGCAGGCGATTGAGCGCGCGCTGCACCACCCGCTGCTCGATTCGATCTGCATGGATAACGCCACCGGCATCATCGCCAACTTCACCGGCGGGCCAGACCTGACCTTCCTGGAAGTGGCCGAAGCCCTGACCTACCTGCAGGAAAAGACCAACAACCGCGCCGAAATCATCCCGGGCGTAATCACCGACGACCGTATGGAAAACCGCGCCCAGGTGATCCTGATCATCACCGGCCTCGGCGCCACTCCGGTGGACGCCGCCCCGGTCATGCGGACCGTCCAGCAGCCGGCGGCCATCCCGGTCACCGCACCGGAACCGGCTCCGCGCAGCTACGCGGCACCGTCCGCAACAAGGACGAGCACTCCACCGGCAGCCGGCTTCCCCAGCCAGCCGCTGGCCTCCGCCCCGGAAACACCGCCGGCGCGCGCGGAGATGAAGAGCGCCGCGGTTGACCTGGACCTGCCCGCCTTTATGCGCCGCCGCGTTCGATAATCGAGGAATTCATGGACTCAAACGCCATTCAAGCCATCTG
>CALDSL010000289.1 GCA_937920255.1 uncultured Anaerolineaceae bacterium
GCCATTCGGCCCTTATTCGGCTCTTATTCGTGATGCTTTTATTCCCCTGTTTTAGGGTAGAATGACTATCATCTTGCGTGAGGTTCTACCCGACTATGAAACAACTGCTGCAGAATATGCGTGACGGCAAAACGGTTGTGGCCGACGTGCCGCGGCCGGTGCCCACTCCTGGCACGGTGCTGGTGCGCACCATGGCATCCCTGGTGAGCGCCGGCACGGAACGGATGCTGGTCTCCTTTGCCGAAAAGAGCCTGGTGGGCAAAGCCCGCTCGCGGCCTGACCTGGTGCGCCAGGTGCTGGACAAAGCCCGCCGCGAGGGCATCATGAACACACTCCAGGCGACCTTCAACCGTCTCGACCAGCCCATGCCGCTGGGCTATTCCTCGGCTGGCATTGTGGTGGGCGTGGGCGCCGGCATGGACGGTTTCAAGGTCGGCGACCGCGTGGCCTGCGCTGGCGGCGGGCACGCCGTACACGCCGAGTATGAGGTGGTGCCGCGCAATCTGCTGGCGCTGCTGCCCCCGCAGGTCGATTTCGAATCCGCTGCCTTCACAACCCTGGGCGCGATCGCGCTGCACGGCTTCCGGCTGGCGCAGCCGCAACTCGGCGAGCGGGTGGCGATCATTGGCCTGGGCCTGTTGGGGCTGATTTCGGTCGGGATCGCGCGCGCCGCGGGCTGCCACGTTTTCGGCGTCGATCTCTCGCCGCAGCGCGTGCAGTTGGCGCAGGAGATGGGCGCAACCGCGGTCTCGCGCAATGAAGCCGAGAGCGCCGGGGCCGCCTTCAGCCAGGGCCAGGGGTTTGATATCGTGCTCATCTGCGCCGACACGCGCTCGGATGACCCGATCACGCTGGCCGGCGCGCTCAGCCGCGACCGTGGCCGGGTGATCGCCGTGGGCGCGGTGGGGCTGAACCTGCCGCGCAAGGTGTATTACGAGAAGGAAATCTTCTTTCAGGTGTCGCGCTCCTACGGCCCCGGGCGCTACGATCTGGACTATGAAGAAAAAGGCAAAGATTACCCCATCGGCTTTGTGCGCTGGACCGAAGGCCGTAACCTGCAAGCCATCGTCGATCTGCTGGCTTCGGGCCAGCTCGACGTGCGCCCGCTGATCAGCCACCGCTTCCCGATCGAGCGCGCGCATGAGGCGTATGATCTGATCACCGGCAAGACCAAAGAAGCGTTCCTGGGCGTGCTGCTCACCTACCCGCTGGCAGAAGCAGATGCGCCGCTGGCCGGCACGCGCGTGCCCAACCCGGGCGCGGGCGCCAGTGGCGGACCGCTGATACTGGGCGTGCTGGGCGCGGGCAATTATGCCACCGCGGTCTTTCTCCCGGCCGTCAAGGCGGTCGGCGGCGCGGGCCGCGCCGGCATTGCCTCGGCCTCCGGGCTGACCGCGCGCCACGCTTCGCAGCGTTTTGGTTTTGCCTATGCCAGTTCCTCCGAGAGCGAGGTGCTGGAAGACCCGAACGTGAATGTGGTGGCGCTGCTCACGCGCCACAACCAGCACGCGCGCCAGGCGCTGGCCGCGCTGAACCTGGGTAAGCACGTCTTTTGCGAAAAACCGCTGGCGATCAAACCCGAAGAAGCCGACGCGATCGAACAGGCGCTGGCGCAGGCCGGGAACACCGCTCTGCTGATGGTGGGCTTCAACCGGCGCTTCGCGCCGCTGGCTGTGCGCCTCAAAGCGTTCCTGGCCGGGCGCAGCGAGCCGCTGGCCGCGCATTACCGTGTCAACGCCGGCTACCTGCCCCTCAACCACTGGACGCAGGACCCCGAAATCGGCGGCGGGCGCATCATCGGCGAAGGCTGCCATTTTATCGACTTTCTCACCTTCCTGGTGGGCAGCCCACCGGTCGATGTGCGCGCCCAGTCCCTGCCCGACGCCGGGCGCTACCGCCAGGACAACGTGATCATGACCTTCACTTTCCCTGACGGCTCGCTCGGGACGGTCACCTACCTGGCCAACGGCGACAAGAGCTTCCCCAAAGAGCGCGTTGAGGTGTTCACCGGCGGCAAGGTGGCCGTGCTGGACGATTTCCGCGCGCTGGAAACGGTCAGCGGCGGCAACCGCAAAACCGTGAAATCCTCGCAGCAGGATAAAGGCCACCGCGCCGGCTGGCAGGCATTTCTGGACGCCTGCCGCGCGGGCGGTCCCCCGCCCATCCCCTACGCCGATCTGCTGGGCGTCACCCGCGCCAGTTTTGCCGCCGTGCGCGCGCTGGAAAGCGGCGCAACCGAAGCGGTGCGTTAAGGTTGATCGATGCCGCTGCGCAACCGGATCATCACCGCGTGGAAAGCTGCCTCCCAGCTTGGGCTGGAGCAGGTCACGCTCAACGCGCTGTACCGCTTCGGCATGCGCACCGGCCACCTGCGGCGAGTCACCCCACCGGGCGGCGAATCGACTCCCACCGGCGACCTGAACCTCGACGCGCTGCTGCCAAATGGATTTGCGCGGGCATATAGCGCCTTTACCGCGCAGTACGCGCCAGACGACGACGCACTGCTGCGCGAAGCCGGCGAAATCCGCTTCGGGCAGGTGCGCCTGTTCGGGGCGGACCCTGTGCCGCTGCGGCTGGCTCCGCGCGCGCCGCTGGCGCACTGGACGGCATACGAAGGCCGCCTGGCCGACCCAGCCGGCGACCCGGACATTAAGCTGGTGTGGGAGCCGGCGCGCTTCGGCTGGGCGCTGACCCTTGCCCGCGCCTACCAGCGCACGGCCGATGATGGCTATGCGCAGTTCTTCTGGGAGCAGTGGGAGCATTTCCTCGCCGCCAACCCGCCCAACCTGGGCCCCAATTGGTCTTCGGGGCAGGAGGTGGCGCTACGCTTGATCGCCGTTGCGCTGGCGGCCAGCGCCTTGCGTGGCAGCCCGCACACCACCCCGGCGCGGCTGGCCGTCCTGGCGCAATCGGTCGCGCAGCACGCCGAGCGCATCCCGCCCACCATGCTATACGCGCGCGCGCAAAACAACAACCACCTGCTGACCGAATCGGCCGGCCTGATCACCGCCGCAGCGCTGCTGCCCGATCACCCGCGCGCCATGGAATGGCAGCGCACGGGCTGGAAATGGCTGCGGCGTGGATTGTTGGGCCAGATCGCCCCAGATGGCACGTACAGCCAGCACAGCGCCAATTATCACCGCCTGATGCTGCAGACCGCCATGTGGGCGTGCAAGGTTGGGCTGCGCGGCGCGTGCGATTTCACCCCAGCCGTGCTCGAACGGCTGGCAGCCGCCACCCGCTGGCTGCTGGCGCGTATCGACCCGGCCACCGGCCGCTGCCTCAACCTGGGCTCCAACGACGGCGCTTACATCCTGCCCCTGGCGGGCGGCGGCGTGCTCGATTTTCGCCCGGTGGCGCAGGCAGCCGCCATCGCCTTTCTGGGGCAGCGCGCGTACCCTCCCGGAGCGTGGGATGAAATGTGCCTGTGGCTGGACCTTCCGCTGATCGCCGCCGATCCACTGTCACAGCCGGCCGAGCCAACCATCTTGCGCGGCGAAGGCACTTGGGCCAGCCTGCGCGCGGTGCGGTTTGACGGCCGTCCATCCCAGGCTGACCAGTTGCACGTCGACCTGTGGTGGCAGGGCGAAACCATCGCCCGCGACGCCGGCAGTTACCGCTACACCGCCCCCGCGCCGTGGGATAACAGCCTGGCGCGCACTTCTGCGCATAACACGGTGATGCTGGACGGGCAGGAACAAATGCAGCGCGCCGGCCGCTTCCTGTGGTTGGATTGGGCCCAGGCGCGCCTGCTCGGCAGCCAGCCCGACCGCTGGGTGGAAGCCGAGCACGACGGCTACTGTCGATTGGGCGTGCTGCACCGCCGCCGATTGGAGCGCGTCGACGACAAGACCTGGCGCGTGACCGACCAGCTTCTTCCAACAACAGGCAAGCCCTCCCGCCAGCACAGCGCCGTGCTGCACTGGCTGCTACCCGATTGGGACTGGTCGCTGGAAGGAAGCCGGCTTGCGCTGCGTGGCCCAGGAGGCAACGTAACCGTCACAATCACCCCCGGCGCGGAGATGCAGTTAATCCGCTGCGGCACATTTTTGGCCGGCAGCGACGAAGTCCCGCCCACCCTGGGCTGGTGGTCGCCGACCTACGACCAGAAGCTCCCCGCCCTGTCCCTGCGCGCCATCCTCACCGGCCGCCTGCCAGTGACGATCGAGACCACCTTCGTCTTAGACGCGAGTGGGAAAAATCGTTAACACGAATAAAAGCCGAATAGAACCGAATAACACGAATAGAACGCTATTCTGTTTTAACGGCTCTCGCCTATATCCCTAATCAAAAGATCTATTCGTGCCATTCGGTTTTATTCGGCTTTTACATCGCCCTCCCGAAGGACGCTGGGACGGTGTGCGGGTTCGTGTTAACGCTTTATTCGTGCCATTCGGTTTTATTCGGCTTTTATTCGTGTTAACGCTCTTCCGGCTCTCGATTGCGAGTACAATTCAGGTGTGCACATACTCCTGATCCACCAATCATTCGCCGGGCTGGATGAGGTTGGCGGTACCCGGCATATCGAAATGGCGCGCTACCTGGTGCAGCGCGGCCACCGCGTGACGGTGATTGCCAGCACGGTCAACTACCTTACCGGCAAGTCGCGCGGGGGGCGCGCGCGCCTGGTGGAGAAGGAAAGCGCCGCGCCGGGCATCACCATCCTGCGCGCCTACACCTACCCCGCCTTTCACCGCAGCTTTGTGCACCGCTTTTTCAGCTTCATCAGCTTTATGATCACCTCGTTCCTGGCCGGGCTGGGCGTGCGCGGCGTCGATCTGGTATGGGGCTCGTCGCCGCCCATTTTCCAGGCCGTCACCGCCTGGCTGCTGGCCCGGCTCAAAGGCGCGCCGTTCCTGTTCGAAGTGCGCGACCTGTGGCCTGAATTCCCCATCGCAGTGGGCGTACTGCGCAGCCCACTGCTGATCCGCCTGTCGCGCTGGCTGGAGCGATTTCTGTACCGCCGCGCAGACCGGCTGGTGGTCAATTCGCCAGGGTTCATCCAGCACGTCACCAGCCGTGGGGCGCGGCGCGTCAGTCTGGTGCCCAACGGCGCCGACACCAGCATGTTCGACCCCAGCCAGGACGGCGCCGCGTTCCGCGCGCAGAACGGCCTGGACGGCAAGTTCACCGTGCTGTACGCCGGCGCGCACGGCGTCTCCAACGACCTGGGCGTGATCGTCGCCGCCGCGGAGCTGCTGCGCGAGCAGCGCAACATTCACTTCGTCTTCCTGGGCGACGGCAAAGAAAAAGCCGGCCTGCAGGCGCGCGCCGCGCAGTTGGGGCTGGAAAATATCACCTTCCTGCCCTCGGTGCCCAAGCAGCAGGTGCCGGAAGTCCTGGCGGCATCGGACGCCTGCATCGCCATCCTCAAGCCGCTGGAGATGTACAAGACCACCTACCCCAACAAGGTCTTCGACTACATGGCCGCCGCGCGGCCGGTGGTGCTGGCGATCGACGGCGTGGTGCGCGAGGTGGTCGAAGCCGCCGGATGCGGCGTGTTCGCCCAACCCGGCGACCCGCAGGCGCTGGCCTCCGCGGTGCAGTCGCTCGCGGCCGACCCTGCCGCGGCGCGCCGCATGGGTGCCGCCGGGCGAGCCTATGTCGAGGCGCATTTCAATCGAGCGGACCTGGCGCTGCAGATGGCGCAGGTGATGGAAGAAATGAGGAGGCCGCATGAGCGAAACGATACTGGTCGTTGAAGACGATCTCTCGCTGCAGGAAACCCTGGCTTACAATCTCAATCGCCAGGGGTACACGGTCGAGACTGCCGGCGACGGGCTGGCCGCGCTGGAAGCGGCCCGGCGGCTGCGGCCGGACCTGATCGTGCTCGACATCATGCTCCCGGGTATGGATGGTTTCGAAGTCTGCCGCGTGCTGCGCAAAGAGATGTCGACCCCGATCCTCATGCTGACAGCCCGCGATGACGAGATCGACCGCATTGTGGGGCTGGAGGTCGGGGCAGACGATTACCTGACCAAACCATTCAGCATGCGCGAACTGATGGCGCGGGTCAAAGCCATGCTGCGCCGGGTACGTATGATCCTCGAAGACGCCGCCGCTGCCCCCGCTCCGGCTGCGGCCCACACCCCCGGCACGACGATGGCGTTCGGCAATCTCACCATCAACCTGACCCGCCGCGAAGTGCTGCTCGATGGGCGTCCGCTGCCGCTCAAACCCAAGGTGTACGACCTGCTGGTGTATCTGGCCCAGCACCGTGGAGAAGCGCTTTCACGCGAAACCATCCTGGAGAACGTATGGGGCTGGGAGTACATGGGCGAAAGCCGCACGGTGGATGTGCATGTGCGCTGGCTGCGTGAAAAAATTGAGGCTGACCCGGCCAACCCGACCCGCCTGGTCACCGTACGCAGCGCCGGTTACCGGTTTGAGGGGTAAACATGCGATCACTACGCTGGCGGTTTATTTTGCCCTATATTGCCATCCTGGCGTTGATTCTGGCCGGTCTGGCGTTTTATTTACCTCGGCAGTTGCGCGAGTACACCCTCGGCTTCTGGCGCGACTACCTGCTGGCAGAGGCGCGCCTGGTGGCCGGCCAGAGCCCGGAGCTGTTCCAACCGGGCGGCCTGGAAGGGCAAAAGGTTAGCGCGGCGCAGGAGTACGCCCGCCTGCTGGGCGTGCGCGTCACGCTGATCCGCGCTGACGGCGTAGTCATCGCCGATTCCGAAGCCGACCCGCAGAGCATGGATAACCACGCCAGC
>CALDSL010000290.1 GCA_937920255.1 uncultured Anaerolineaceae bacterium
GCTTACCGGTGGGACGTCTTCGTCCAGCAGATCACGCCGCGCGAAATATTCCAGCGCGGCGTCGCCCGCTTCCAACAGCGGCGGCAGCGGATCATACGGCAAGCGTTCGCGCCAGGGTTCCACATTGACCGTCCGGAAATCGTATGGAAACAATTGGATATCCGTATCTATTATAACGATCTTTCCGCAGGGTTTTTCGGTGATTGTAAGGCAGGTGATCGAATACTATAATCAAACTACATAGGATTGATGGACATTCTTCTCAAGACAAAGCTCGCGCCCCCAATCATCCGGGACAGTCTGGTGACCCGAACGCGCCTGTACCAGCGCCTGGACGATGGGCTGCAAACCCCAAACGGGTTCCAGCGCAAGCTGACGTTGGTGGCTGCCCCGGCCGGATCTGGCAAAACCACCCTGGTCGCCGGTTGGCTGGCTGCTTCGGGCCAGCCTTTTGCGTGGCTCTCACTGGACGCCGCCGATAACGACCCCAACCGTTTCCTGGCGTACCTGGTCAAAGCGGCCAGCCAGTTTGCGCCGGGCGCGGCGGCCTGGCAGATGCTCCAATCACCGCAGCCGCTGCCGTGGGAAGCGGTGCTGCCGGTCCTGTTGAATGAAATTGCCGCTTCGCCGCCCTTCAGCCTGGTACTGGACGACTACCACGCCATCCATACCCCTCAAATCCACAAGTTGCTGGAGTTTTTCCTTGACCACCAGCCCGCCAGCGTCCACCTGGTGCTGGCTTCGCGCGAAGATCCACCGCTGCCCATTCCGCGGCTGCGGGCGCGCGGCCAGGCGCTGGAAATCCGCCAGAACGACTTGCGTTTTTCACCAGAAGAGAGCGGCGCATTTCTGCGGCAGGTGATGAAACTCGAACTGTCTTACCAGGACGTGGCGGCGCTGGAACGCCGCACCGAAGGCTGGGTCGCTGGGCTGCAGCTTGCGGCGCTGTCCATCAGCGGCAGCGCCGACCCGCGCGGGTTTATCCAGGCTTTCGCGGGCAGCAGCCGCCATGTGATCGATTATCTTGTCAGCGAAGTATTCGAGCAACAGTCCGGCGAGGTGCAGGAATTTCTGTTGAAGACCTCGGTTCTGGAACGCATGACCGCCGGGTTATGCGACGAAGTGACCGGCAGGCAAGACAGCCAGGCGCTGCTGGAGCACCTGGAACTGGCCAACCTGTTTATCCTGCCGCTGGATGAAGAGCGCGAGTGGTATCGGTACCACCACCTGTTCGCCGAGTTTCTGCGCCACCACCTGCGCACGCGGCCCGGGTACAGCTCCGCCAGCCTGCACCAGGCAGCCAGCCGCTGGTATGCCCGGCACGATCTAATTGGTGATGCGATCGAACACGCCCTGGCAGCCCCGGATTGGGCGCAGGCAGCCGCGCTCACCGGCCAGGCGACCGACGCGATGCTGCGCGCCGGTCAGATCGTCACCCTGCTGGGCTGGTACGGCCGGCTTCCCGAACCTGTTTTGCGCTCCAACACCGCCTTATGCCTGGCATACGCCTGGCCGCTGATCCTTTCCAGCCAAATGGAAAAAGCCGACGCCGTGCTGGGATGGGCTGAGCCGTCCATCCGACCCGGCACGCTGGACGAGGGCAACCTCTACGCCGCGCGCGCCTACCTGGCGCGGTCGCGCGGCGACCATGCCGCGGTGATCCACGCCTCCGAGCGCGCGTTGGACCTGCTGCAGGAAGCCAACCCCTCGGTCGCCAGCACGCTTTCGGTCAACCTGGGGATCGCTTACTGGCATAAGGGGATGCTGGATGAGACCGAGCAGGTTATGTCCGGCGCGCAGCGTGACGCGCTCCAGACCGGCAACCGTTACGGCGCGCTGACCGCCTGGTTTTTCCGCGTCCGCGCTCTGGCTTCGCGCGGGCGGCTGCGCCAGGCCGAAGCACAGTACCAGCAGATCATCCGCGAGCACGGACGGACGCCGATCGCGGCGCTGGCATACTACGACCTGGCGACGATTTCGCTTGAGTGGAACCGGCTGGAGGAAGCCGCGCAGTATCTCGAGCAGGGCATGACCATCAGCGCCCAGACCGCCAACGCCGAGTTTCTCTCCTCCGGCCACCTGCTGCGCGCCCTGATTTCTCTGGCGCGCGGCAATCCGCGCGCCGCGCAGGAAGACATTGCGCGCGCCAGCAGCCCGGCCGGCGTTCCCGGGGGCGGGCAGGCGCGCGCCGCGGCGGCGCGGGTGCTGGCGGCGCTGGCGCTGGGTGACCTTGACCAGGCCGCGCGCGCAGCGGATGAGACGCCGGCCGGTGTTGACGCGCACCCGCTGTACCGCTTCCTGGATCTGACCCACCCCAGGCTGCTGCTGGCGCGTGGAGAAAAAGCGGCGGCCAGCGCGCTGTTGGAACGCGGCTGCGAGGACGCCCGGCGGCAGGGCTGGGGTTATGGGCTGATCGCCGCGCTGGTGCTGCGGTCGCTGGCAGCGCGCGCAGCCGAAGATGCCGTGGAGTACCTGTCTGATGCGCTGCGGCTGGCCGAACCGGACGGCTACCTGCGCACCTTTGTGGACGCCGGGGAACAACTTGCGCCCGTTGTGCGCGAAGCTGCCCGCCGCGGCGTGTGCCCGGGGTACGCGGGGCATATCCTGGCCGTGATGGGCGCCGCCTCTCTGGTGACGGCGGCCGGCTTGGTGGAGCCGTTGAGCGCCCGCGAGTTGGAAGTGCTGCGGCTCGTCTCGGCGGGCTTGTCCAACCGCGAAATCGCGCGCGCCCTGACGGTCACGCCGGGTACCGTCAAGACCCACATCCATAACATCTGCGCCAAGCTGGAAGTGCGCAACCGCACCGAAGCCGCTGCCCGCGCCAGGGAATTAAAACTGGCCTAGCGGTCCCCAGCAGAAATCAACCCTTTCCTCAACCCCCGGATCTACCCACCGGTAGATGACGCGCGTCTTCCCGCCGGCTATAGTGGTTGCAGGTGAAAGGAGTGATCGTATGGCTTCGACAACAGCAGTACAAACCAAGTCCATTCCCCAGGTGACCGTGCTCACCCGGGTTGGCATGAGCGTTGCGCTGGGGTTGCTCTCGGCGGTGTTGCTCATTTTTGCGTTTCAACCCTATAACATCTGGCCGCTGGCCTTTATCTGCTTTATCCCTATGACCATTGCCGCGCAGCGCATCATGCCGCGCCGTTGGGCCGGGCTGCCGACCGCGATCGGAGCAGGCGTGTGGTTGGCCGTCTTGCTGACTGCCATCTTCGGTTTTAATTTGAACGCGTGGTTCTTCCTGGCCATTGCGCTGGTGGTGGCCCTGATCAACCTCGTCAGCGAGCCGGGTTCCCGGCTGTTCCACGAGCGCACCGGCTACCGCTGGTTTGTACTTCAGGGCGCCATCTCCACCGTGGGGATCGAAATGATCCGCAGTTTTATTCCGGCAATCAGCACGCATGTTTTCATGGTGCAGACGGTCTACAAAGTGCCGTGGCTGATCCAGCCCATCTCGATTTTTAGCATCTACGGCATGAGCCTGGTGATCATGCTGGTCAACTACGCCTTGGCCGGCGCGGCGCTGGCGTGGATCGACCGCAGGTGGCCGGGGCTTTCCGCCGTGACCTTTGGAACCCGGCTCAGCACCCGCTGGCTGGCCGGGGTGGGGGTCGTGCTGGCCGTGTGGTGCGCCATCGGCATCATCACCCTGGCAGCCGCGCCGGCCAACCCCAGCACGCTGCGCGTGGCGGCCATCCAGCCGGGCTATACCCGGCCCGGCCACCTGGACGCGGCCAATCAGGAAACGCGCCTGCGGGCGCTGGCCGAACAGACCCGCGCCGCCGCTGCGCAGGGCGCCAGGCTGATGGTATGGCCGGAACTGGGCCTGGGCTTTGACCCGCAGGTGGAGCACACCGCCGAGCTGCGCGCGCTGGCCGCGGAGACGCAAGCCTACCTGGTCATCGGTTACGGGGTCACGGATGATCCTCGCGGGTGGCGTAATGAGGCCGTGATGCTGACCCCCGAGGGAACCTTCCTGCCGGTGTACGGCAAGAACTTTGGCTCGGTTGGTGAAGGCCCGACTGTCACCGCAGGCAGCTACCCGGTATACCACACGCCGCTGGGACGCATTGGCACGGTCATCTGCAATGACGTCAACTTTACCGCCTCGGTCCGCAACCTGGCCAACAACGGCGCGCAACTGGTGACCATCCCCACCCTGGAAGCCGCCATGCCGGGCTTTCACTGGGAAATGCCCATCCAGGGCGTACTGCGCGGCGTGGAAAACCGCGTCGCCACCATCAAAGCCGACACGGCCTACTCCGCTTTGATTGCCGACCCCTACGGGCGCATCCTCGCCAGCCGTGACGGCGCCCCGGACGGCGAAGCCTTTGCCCTGGTGGCCGACGTGCCGCTGGGAACCGGATCGACCATCTACAGCCGCCTGGGCGACTGGGTGGGCTGGCTGGGTCTGGCCGGGCTGGTAGCATTCACCATTATGCAGAACCTGAACAAGCGCGGCGCGAACAAGCAATAAACACAATCGATTTTGTAACCCAAGGAGAATTAAAATGACCGGACAAACGCAATCCTCAACTGTTGTAGATAAGACCGCCCTCAACAAGCGTCTGGAAACCCTGGCCTGGGGCCTGTTCCTGATCATGCTGGGCGGGTTTATGTTCATCCCCGATACGACCATATCCAAAGGCGTGTGGTCGATTGGAGTCGGGTTGATCATGCTCGGGCTGAACGTGGCGCGGTATTTCAACAAGATCCGCATGAGCGGTTTCACTACCGTGCTGGGCATCATCTCGGTTGTGGCCGGCGTGCTGCAACTGGTCGGCTTCAAGAGCCTGGAAGGCGCCATCCTGCTGATCATCCTGGGCGCGTATCTGCTGCTCAAGCCCTGGTTTGACAAGCGCCAGCTATTCGGCAAAGCTGAACAGGGATAAATCCGGCTTACAGGGGATTATTAACGGTGTGGGGGACTCTGCGCAAAAACAGAGTCCCCCAATCATCCGCCGGATGATCAACGTACAGGAGTGGAAAATGCCACAGGCAACGATCCTGATCCAGGGACAACTTGATCCAAGATGGGCCGACTGGTTTGAGGGCTTTCACCTCACCTTCACGGATACAGGGGAAACCATCCTCAGCGGTGATCTACCCGATCAGGCGGCGCTTTACGGGATCATCGCCAAGCTGCGCGACATGGGGGTACAGCTCCTATCGATCAAATTTGAATCCGCCCCGGAACAATAAATTCCACGCAACATGACCCGCCACGCCCACTTTCTAGCCGGCGCTGCCTCAGGCGGCGCCGGCATCTTTGCGCGCCTGCACAAACGCCGCCACCGTGCGGCGAATATCCTCTTCCGTGGTGG
>CALDSL010000291.1 GCA_937920255.1 uncultured Anaerolineaceae bacterium
TGCTACCCAACCCACGACGGTACCGCGCAAGGCGAAGTGTACCGTCCGCCGGGGCCCGGACCGCACCCGGGCATTGTGGTGTGCCTGGGGGTTGTACCATTTGGTGTAGATCACCCGCAAGTGGCAGTGTTGGGAAAGGCACTGGCACGAGCAGGGCTCGCTGCGCTGCTGTATTGGTCGCCGTCGATGCGTGATTTCCGGCTCAACCCGGTGGATATCGAAAATATCAGCCTGGCGTACGATTGGTTGATCTCGCAGCCCTATGTCGATGCTGCGCGGAGTGGATTGTTGGGTACCTGCGTAGGCGGTTCATTCGCGTTGATGGCCTCAGCGAATGCGCTGATCCGCGAGCGGGTGGCATACGCCAGTGCATACGCGCCGTATACCTCAATCTGGACATTTGGACGGGATATCGCCAGCGCGTCGGTTGAGAGTGCGGGCGGGCGAACGGCCTGGAACGTGGATCAACTGACGCGACGGGTATTTGTCTATTCGCTGACGGCAACTTTGAAACCGGATGAGGCTGAACGGATGCGCGCAGCGCTGTCGGTTGTGGGCGGGCAAATGGACGGCGAAGGGCTCTCGCCCGAGGGACGGGCGGTGCATGCGCTGCTCAGCGCTCCGGATGCGGAGACGGCGGAGGAGGCAATCCGCGGCCTGCCGGATTGCGTGATGAACGAACTTGGAAACATTTCACCGTTGGATTTTGCGCTGGATATTCGCGCGCCGTTGATCGTGCTGCTGCACGACCGCGGCGATCAGGTGATCCCTGTGGGTGAAACGCGGCGCCTGGTGGCGGCGCTGGACGGGCGCAGCGGGGTGAAGTATACCGAAATGCAGTTCCAGCACCTTGACCCGCAAAAAGCAAAGATGCCGGTGACTGTTCTGATGCGCGAGTTGGGAAAATTTTTCCGCGCGGTGTACCCGATCTTCCGCCAGACGGTGAGGTGAAAAAAGCCTGCCGTGTGACCCGGAAGGCGGGTGAGCGCATTGTGTAATTAATCAAGAAACCTGGCTTTATTGCCCCAATCCTCTTGACATTCGCTCCAAACCGTCGTAATATACGCATACTGGTTTGCATTACAAACTAGTATGCGGAGTGAGACATGAAATCGGAAATTGACACAGTCATCCAGCGCACGCAGCGCTACTGGTATGTGGACGGCCTGGGCGAGATTGCCGTGGGTGTCATGTTGCTCATCTTCGGGCTGTACTTCGGCCTGCTGGGCCTCGTACAGAACCCGACCCTGCAGATGGTGGTTGCCCTGGGCCAGCCAGTGCTATTCCTGCTGCTGTGGTGGTTGGGCGGCAAGGCCGTGCGCCGGCTGAAGGAACGCCTCACCTACCCCCGCACTGGCTACGTCGCGCTGCAGCGCAAAAAGAAGCCACTCAGCCGGCTGATCATCGCCGCCATCACCGCCGGAGCGGTGGGCGGGCTGGTGGGTTTGCTACAGGCGCTTTCTTCCGGCAGCCAAGTGATCATTCCGGTGGTGGTGTCGCTGCTGTTGGCCTTGAGCGTGGCAATCATCGCGCGCCGCTTTGGCCTGCTGCGCTTCTACCTGCTGGCGGTCTACACCGCTCTGCTGGGGGTGCTGTTGGCCGTTCTGCCCATTTCGGAAGACCAGCAAAATATCTTCATTTTCGCCCTGTTCGGGTTGGGCTGGATCGTTTCCGGCGCGGTGACGCTGGCGCGCTACCTGGCCAGCACCCAGCTGCCCAGCGAGGACGGTGGGCTATGAAACCCGAAACCGGCGCGGCCAACCTGCAGAGCATCAGCGGCGTCGACCGCCTGATCCACGAGCCGGCGCGCCTGATGATCGTCACCATCCTGTACGCCTCGGCCGGCGCAGACTTTCTCTACCTGCTGCGCGAAACCGGGCTGACCAAGGGCAACCTCTCGGCGCACCTGGGCAAACTCGAAGAGGCCGGGTACGTTAAGATCGAGAAGATTTTTCGCGGTAAAATTCCGCAGACGCTGCTCAGCTTGACCCCCGAAGGCCGCGCCGCGTTTGAGAACTACCGCGAGCAGCTCAAGCAAATCGTTCAAAGCATTTCGAAGGAGTAACTGGCATGAACCCTGTTATCCGCACCGACCAGCTTACGCGGCATTTTGGCAACGTCCGCGCTGTGGACGGGATCAGTTTTGAGGTACCGGCTGGGATTGTGTTCGGTTTTCTCGGCCCCAACGGCGCCGGGAAAACCACCACCATCCGCCTGTTGCTCGGCCTGTTGGAACCAACCGCCGGGCGCGCCGAGGTGTTTGGACTGGATACCCACACCAGCGGCGGTCAGATCCGTGAAAAATGCGGCGCGCTACTGGAGCACACCGGCCTGTACGAGCGCCTGACTGCCGAGGATAACCTGGAGTTCTACGGCCGCGTGTGGCGTCTGGATGCCGCGCAGCGGCAGGCGCGCGCCAAAGAATTGCTGCAGAGTTTTGGCCTGTACGACCGCCGTCGCGATAACGTGGGCACCTGGAGCCGCGGCATGAAGCAGAAACTGGCCGTGGCGCGCGCCCTGTTCCACCGCCCGCAGCTTGTCTTTCTCGACGAGCCCACCGCCGGGCTGGACCCGGTGGCCGCCGCCGCGCTGCGCGAAGACCTTCAGAACCTGGTCAGCCGCCAGGGCGTGACCGTGTTCCTGACCACCCACAACCTGGCCGAGGCCGAAAAACTGTGCAGCCAGGTGGCCGTGGTGCGCGAGGGACGCCTGCTGGCGGTCGGTTCGCCCCACAGCCTGCGCGGGCAGGAAAACAACCGCGTGGAAGTGGCCGGACGCAACATCAGCGCCACCGCGCTGGCCGCGCTGCGCGCCCTGCCGGAAGTCACCGGCGCGGAGTTGCGCGACAATACGCTGGATGTCACCCTGCTCCCCGGCGCCGACAGCGCCCAGATCGTCGCCAGCCTGATGCAAAACGGTGTGCTGGTGGACGAGGTGCGCAAAGGGCGCGCCAGCCTGGAAGAAGCCTTTTTGGACCTGGTCGAGGAAGAAGAAAAATGATCACCGATATCATAACCATGATTGGCAAGGAATTTAAAGAGATCTTCATGCTGCGCGGCAGTTTCCGCAGCACTGTGATGAACCTGCTCATCATCGTCGGCATGGCCGGCGTGTTCTTCCCGGCGCAAATGGGCCCACTGTGGCTGACCAACCCGGTAGGCATCCTCACCTGGTCGTGGCTGCCGCTGTTTCTGGTGATGGGCGTGGTGGCCGATTCATTTGCCGGGGAGCGCGAGCGCCACACGCTGGAAACGCTGCTGGCCTCCCGCCTGCCCGACCGCGCCATCCTGCTGGGCAAGATCAGCGCGGCGGTGCTGTACGGCTGGAGCATCGCCGTGCTCACCATCCTGCTCGGCGCGGTGACGGTGAATGTGATGCACTTCAGCGGCCAGATCCTGTTCTACCCGCTGGTCACGTTCTTCGGCGCGGTGTTGCTCAGCTTCCTGGCCGCGCTACTGATCAGCAGCATCGGCGTGCTGGTGTCGCTCAGTTCCAGCACCACGCGCCAGGCCTACCAGAAGATGAGCATGGCCTTCCTGATCTTCTGGCTGCTGCCCACCCTGCTGCTGCAGTTCCTGCCCGCCAAAATTGTCGGCCCGCTGATCCAGACGCTCAGCCGTCTCAACTGGACCCAGGTAGCCACCGGCGTGATCGCATTCCTTGTGGCGGCCAACGTGCTCATGCTCTTTTTCGCCATCAGCCGCTTCCGCCGCGACAGGTTGATATTAGATTAAGGTGATTTTCGGCGAACGTAAGAGCGTTAACACGAATAAGAGCCGAATGAGCCGAATGACACGGATAGAGCTGTTTAAAAATGAATGGCCTTGGCCTTTAAATCAGAATAACGCTCTATTCGTGCTATCCGGTTTTATTCGGCTTTTTATTCGTGTTAAAGCCTTTTCCTAAGGTACTTCGAACGTGACGGGCGTGGATTCGGCGCGATTGCCAGCGGCGTCGTAGGCGGCCACGCTGAGGGTATGGCGGCCACGGCGGGCGGCCCAGGGCAGTTGATACGGCGCAGCAAAGCTCTCACCCACGCCGCGGCCGTCCACCAGCCACTCCACCCGCGTCACGCCGATATTGTCGCTCACCTCGGCCTGCAGCGTCAGCGTGCCCTGCGGCGAGGGCTGCGCGGCGCCGCCCTCCGCCGGGTAGATCACTCGCGCCTCAGGCGGGCTGTTGTCCACCGTCACCTGGATCACCGCGCTGGACAAGCGATTGCCACCACGCTCCACCTGCAGGCGCACCGCCCACAGCCCGTCCAGGCCGGCAGTGTCCCACACGCCCAGCAGGCCGTTCTCCACCGGCGCGAACTGCTCCTCGCCCACCGTCAACCAGGCGCGCGGGTTCAACCCCTGCCCCACCTCCAGCCGGTAGGAGACAAAATCCTCGCCGGCGGCCGTGCCGCGAATTTCCACCGGCCCGCGCAGCGCGGCAAACAACGGCGGTGAATCCAGCCGCGCCCCAGGCTGTTCTGCGGCCGGGCGGATGGCGTCATAATCTTCGGGCGGCTGCGGCAGTCCGGCGCTCTCAGCCCAGGCGCGCGCCTCGGGCGGCGCCACCAGAAATACGCGCTCATCCACCAGCCCGGGCGGGGTGAAGACCGTCGCCAGCCGGCCGGTCTCGCGGTTGATCTGCACGCTGCGGTAGAGCGTATCGGTGGCCTGCGGCTCGCTGCCGCTGACAAACACCTCCTCCACCACGTCCGGGCAGACGGCGGTGGGCAGCAGCCCGGAGGGGTCGCACACCTCCACGCGCGTCACGCCGGGCGGGGCGCTCCAATCCGCAACCGGCAGCCCATCCACCGCGGTGAGGATGGCGGCGCGCCACAACCCGCCAGCCGTGGCTGGCGGCAGCACCGGCTCCGATTCGGGCGGGGTGCTCATCCACGCCAGCGCCAGCCGCTGCGGGGTGTAGCCCACGGCCCACACCTGCCGGCCACCGTCCGCCTGGCCCAGCTTGCCCGCCGAAGGCCGATCAATGTCCAGCAAGGAAGCCGCCTGCCCCTGGCGCGCGGATGGGTCGCGCAGGATGTCGTGCACCAGGTAGGCCAGCTCCTGCGAAATCACGTTCACCGCGCGCGCATCCGGCGCGGCCTGCAGCAGCGTGCCTTCCACGGCCTGCACCGAACGCACCAGCACCGGCTCCTGCCCACCGGAAGGGCCGGTTTCACCGGTCTGCGCGCCCAGGCGGGCAAATACCGCGTAAGCCTGGGCAATTTCCAGCGGCGGCACATCGCCGCCACGGTAGATCAGGCCCTGCGCGTCGCTCTCGCGCTCCAGCCCGCGCAAGCCCAGCGGCGCGGCCAGTTGCCACACGCTGCGCGCGCCGATCTGCTCCAGCAGGTGCGCGAATGGGGCCAGCGAATCATTGGCCAGCGCGGTGCGCAACCGCTGCGGGCCGCGGAACGCGCCGCCCGGGTTTGGCGCGCCTTCCAGGCCGGCGGGCAGGCTTTCGGGGATATCCCACACCAGCGAGGCCGGTCCCATCCCGCGCGCAAAACCGCTCAGCGCCACGAACGGCGTCAGCAGCGAGCCGGGCTGGGCCGCCGCCTGGCCGGTTCCGCCGGCATAGGCCAGCACTTCGCCGGTTTCCAGGTCCAGCACCAGCGCCCCGGCGCGCGCGCCGTCCGGCAGGCCGGGCACCGCCGCCTGCGCGGGCAGCAGCCGCGCCGCCGAGCACGGCTGGCCATCGGAGCGTGCCGCGCTGCCCGCCCCACTTTGCGCCAGGCGCGCCAGTTGCGAGCGCGCGGCGCAATCCACTTCCATTTGAAGATCCACATCCAATGTGGTGACGATGCGCAGCCCACCGCGCTCCAGCCGCGCGCGGCCAAACCGCGCTTCCAACCTGGCCAGCGCCAGCCGGGTGAACTCGTCTACCGGATCCGCGCCGGAAGGCGAGCTGAATGCCAGCACCTCGGCCCGCGCGGCCAGGTAATCCGCCTGGCTGATCATGCCCAATTCCAGCAGCCGGTCGAGCACGGCGCGCTGGTTATCCAACGCGGCCTGTGGCGCGTCCAGAGGGTTGAGCGCCGGGGCCTGTTCCACCCCCACCAGCAGTGCAGCCTCCGCCAGGTCCAACTCGGCCGCGGATTTATTCAGGTACAGCCGCGCGGCGCTGTCGACGCCGTAGGCCAGGTGTCCGTAGCCAGCGCTGTTGAGGTACCATTCCAGCACCTGCACCCGGCCGTAGCGGCGGGTGATCTGCGCTGCCAGCAGGCGTCCGCGCAGCGTGCGCCGCCACCCGAGGGCTTCATCCTCCAACAGGAGCGTGTCCACCAGCCGTTCGGCCAGCGTCTCCGGCTGGCGCGCGAGCAGGCTGCTCCAGGTAAAGCCGGGATGGCTCCAGAACGTTGGATCGACCGCCGAGACCACCACCTGCACCAGCAGCGGCGAAAAGTGATCCGGGTTCTGCGGGTCAAGCCACAGGTAGCGGCGCGGGATGCCGGGGTTTTCCAGGCTATAGAGCGGTGTCTGCCCGTCACGATAATACAGCCGCGTGGGCTGGAGCAGCGTCCCGCGCCCGGGGTCGAGCAGGGCGGTCAATCGCTCGGGGGCGGGCAGCCCGGCGGTCAGGTTGACCCACAACAGCGCGCCGGCCAGCACAACCGCCGCCAGCAGCACGCCCACCAGCGGCGCGGCCAGGTGGGTCGCGCAGCCGGTGCGCGCCTCAGCGCGGCGTGAGCGCTCCCGCGCGTGCCGGCGCGCCAGCATGGCCTGCCGCCGTTTATCCAAAGGGGATCCTTCCTAGCATATCGCGCTCGTCTTCCAGCTTCGAGCCGCCCGCCAGGTTCACGGTTTGCGCGTTGGGGCGCGCGTAGCGGTCGCCTTGCGGGTAGGCGTGGGGGTGGGGCTGGCGGGTTTGAGCGTGGCGGTGGCAGTCGGCGGTTTAGGCGTCATGGTGGGGGTATAGAGCGCCGCCAGGTGCTGCTGCGCTTCGGAGACCCAGGCTTTGGGGTAGATCTCGGGCGGCAGCGCCAGCAGCGATTCCCAGTCGCGCACCGCCGCGGAGCGGATGCGGTCGTCCTGCTCCGGCAGCTTCTCGAGCGACAGCGCGCGCCAGTAATACAACTGCGCTTTTTCCACGTCGGTCTTCGCCAA
>CALDSL010000292.1 GCA_937920255.1 uncultured Anaerolineaceae bacterium
TCGTACACGCCGAAAAAGTCGGGCATGTAGCCGATCTGCCAGCGCAGTTCCTGCCAGTCACCGTTGGTGGGCTGCTCGTTGATCACGATCTGCCCGCTGGAGGGCTGGAGCAGCCCGGCCAGCATGCGCAGCGTGGTGGTTTTGCCCGCGCCGTTGGGGCCGATCAGGCCGAACAGCGCGCCTTGCGGCACCACCAGGTTTAGGTTCTGCACGGCGGGGTATTTGCCATAGTAGCGGGTGAGATCGACGGTTCGAATCGCGTCCATGCTCAGTTTCCTTTCCCCAGGGCGCGCCCGGCCTCGATACCCAGGTCGAGGAAGTAGCAGCCGGAACTGCCCTGCTTGGACACCAGCCGCACGTTGACCTCGTTGTTTTCATTAATATAGTCGCCCGGATCACGGATGAGCACATTATTGGTATTTTGGCTGGTGATCTTCATCCAATCGCGGCTTTCCCAGTTATAGAGGCCGTATTCCTCCAACTGCGCGGCGGGGTTATCGACGACCATGGCCAGGTTCAGACCTTCCACCTGCTCTTCCTGAAGAAACACCGGCAGCTTGAAGCGGAACACCATCTCGGCATTATTATCCAGATAGATGGAGGTGGATGTCATCGGCCCGCATTTGCCGTAGTTGACCACATCGCTGGCGAATTCGCCCGGGATCAGGCCCGGCGGGATGCTCACGCGCCCATTGTCGGGGATGGAGAGCGGCAGCAGGCTGTAGACCAGCGCCGTGGTAATCTGCGAAGCTTCCTGGCCCTGGATGCCAACTTGCGGCGGAGCCTGATCGCTCCAACCCATCACCACCGCGTTGGGCACGCCGCCCGGCTGCGCGCTGGCCGACAGGCTGATGTTGGCCCACGGCGGGCCGTCCAGGGCGTTGTCCAAAATGGTGGTTTTGAGCTGGATATCGCGCGGAAGCTGGCCGCCCTGCGCGGTGTACGGCTCCCAGTACAGTTTATAGCTTATCGAAGGCCCGTACATATCGCGCGTCATGCCGCCGATGCCCAGGTCGACCGTCCTTTCCTCGCCGGGAGCCATGTTGCCGATCATCTGGTAGCGCCGGTTGACCACCACCACCACGTCGGTGAGCGGGATGCCGGTGTCATTTTTCACCGTGCCGCGCAGCACGTCGCCCTGGATCTCGACCCGCCCGGTCAGGCGGCCAAGCTCGGGCCAGGTATCTTCGACGGTAAAACGCTGCATGGCCCACTGGTTGACGGTGATGCCCTGCACCAGCGAGGGCCGCCCCTGCACAAAGGTCATCTCCTGGCCGCCGGTTTCTATGCCGTAGTAGCCGGTGGTGTCGCCGGGGCTGACCAGCCCATTGCCCTGCACTTCCACGCTGTACGACTGCTGGCGCGGCGAGAACAGGCCCACATAACTGCTGACCAGCGCCGGACCGCTGGAGGGAATCTCGACCACGGCCACTTTATTGAGGATCAGGTCATTGCCGCGCATCAGGTAGCCCAGCCCGAACGCCCCGCCGGTGAAGGCCAGGGTGATGGCCGGGATGGTGACCCAGGCCAGGTGAAGCCGCCGCGCTCGCCGCAGGATGAAATAGTTCACCGGGCCGACCAGCAGGATATACAGGCCAAGCAGGATGCTCAAGCCCTGGATGGACGGCAGCGCCAGCGAGGGAATGTTGGACACCGCGCCGTAAAACGAACTGGAGCGCATCTGCCGCACCGAAGAATCCTGCGGCATGTTGGTGTTGTACGCGCCGTACTTGCCGGCGATCTCATACCAGAACTGCTGCGTGCCCGGCCAGCCGTCAAATGGTGGCGCGGCCAGGTCCAGCGCTGAGAAGAAGACCCGCCCGCTACCCACGCCGCGTTCGACCACCAGCGGCAGCGAACCCGCGCTGGCCAGCACGGCCCAATCGCGCGGCGCGGCCTGGGCGGCCACAAACGGCCCGGGCACGTTGATCTCGGGCGCCTGCGCCCAGCGCGCCAGCCCATCCAGGTCTGCCTGCTCAACTTCCTGACTGCCTTCGAGCGCCACCGGCAGCAGTTCATCCGGGAAGCCCGAAAGCACCGCACCCGCGCCCGACCCACCGCCCAGCACCAGCCGGCCGCCTTTTTCCAGCCAGCTTTGCAGCGCGGCGATCTGCGCCGGGGTGAGTTTGGAGGTGTCGGTTTCGTTGATAATGAGTAGATCGAACGAGGCCAGCCCTTCCCAGCGCTCGGGCAGCTCTTCCAGTGCGATATCGACCAACACCTTGGGTCGCTCGATGCCGGGCGTGGCCAGACCGTTGAGCATGCTCAGCGCGCCGCGCTGCGGGGCAACGATTCCCACGAAGTAGCTCAGGTTGAGCTGTGGCCGCACGCTCACCTTCTGGGATGCCATCAACTGGTCGCCGCTGAATAACTGCACGTCCAGCACGCGGCTGAAGTTGTTGGGGAGCACGTAGAGCGGCACCAGTTTGCGCGCCCCGCTGGGCAGCGAAACCGGCGCGGTGAAGGTGTTGTTGGTCGTGCCGGTGATGCGCACGCTGATCTCAGCTTCCATGTCCGCGCCGGCGTTCTCCACCGACACGTACAGGGGCAGCCATTCACCGTACTTGAAATTGCCGCCAAAAGCCGGCGAGACCGACACAACGGGCGCGCCCGTCTGCGCCGCGGCCGCGGGAGCAGATGCGCCCCAGCCGGCAACTCCGGCCAGCAGCACGCATACCAGAAGCAGGAAGTGCATGGATTTTCGCGTCAACGAGTCTCCTCCTCGCCGGCGCCGCGGTAGAATCAGCCGCGCACGCCGGACTATCCGCACGCCACCCCCATGCCCCCTGACAGTCTGCGCGCAAGAATTTCGATCGTACTTGTACTTAGACGATTCAGGCAGGCATTCGGTTCCCTGCTACACCAACCGGCGCGGCAGCAAATTCTTGAGCCGCTGCGGCCCCTGCCTGCCCCGGCCCAGGATGCGGCCGTCTTCGTCCAGCATAATCACGGTTTTGTTATCCCCGCCTGCCAGGGGCGCGTCTTCGCCTCGCAGCCACGCATCCAAGTATTCGGAAGGCAGCCGCAGCGTGCCAGCCTGAAATTGCTGCCCAAAGCGCGCTGCCCATTCGTGCGAAATCTGCAAACCCTGCGGAGTATTCTCGGCGACCAGCAAGCCCAACCCCTCCACCGGCAGCCCGGCGAATCGGCTAAGAAAACTGAGCGGGAAGGCATGGATGCCGCCGCCGCGCCGCCACAGGGCCAGCTTCTGGCGTTCGAGCAGCGCGGGCAGGTCGAAGCCGTATTCCTGCTGGAAGAACTGCTCCACCGCCGCCGAGTCGCGCCGCGCGAGCGGCTCCCAGCCCAGCGGCTCGAGCGGGCGGGAAGGCGGTTCAGCGCGCGGGCCGTCCAGCGGCGCGGTCTTGGTGATCAGCGCGGCAAAGAAGCCCGAGGTGCCGAATGTGTGCGGCCACAGGCGCACGGCGTTGGTCACCGCGGGGTGAAAGTCGCGGGTTTCATCGGCGGGCAGCGCAGCGCCTCGCGCGCCAAAGCGCGCCGAGAGGTCTTCCACCTGCAGCGCGTCTCCATACTGCGTTAGCAGCGCATCCAGCACGCCCTCGTCCTCCTCGGGGGCCAGCGTGCAGGTGGAATATACAACCTGGCCGCCCACTCGCGCGGCTTGCAGGGCGCTGGCCAGCAGACGGGCCTGGCGCGCGGCCAACCCCTCACGCTCACGGGCGCTGGCCGCGGGGCGGGCGCGCCCCGGCGCCGGGCGCAGGTGATCCATGCTGCACGGCGCGTCGAGCAACACGCGGTCAAAGGTTTCGGGGAACCAGGCGCCAAAGCGCTCGCCCGGGTAGGCCGTCACCGCGGCGTTGACCGCGCCCCAATCGCGCAGCACGCCGCGCAGCGCGGCAATGCGGCCGGGGGCGCTGTCGTTGGCCAGCACCAGCCCGCGGTCACCGGCGCGGCTGATTAGATGGGTGGTCTTGCCGCCCGGGGCGGCGGCCATATCCAGCACCAGCGGCGCGGGCAGGTCGTCAAAATCGAACAGTTCGGCCGGGAGCATGGAGGCCGCGTCTTGAATGTAATACTGCCCCATGCGGTACTCGATCGGGGCGCTGAGCGGTGTCTGCGCCGAAATCACCTGCCATCCGGTTGGGCAAAAAGGCACCGGCTGCAGCTCCCAGCCATAGCGTTCACGCCAATCCGTGGCAGCCGCCGGCGGTTC
>CALDSL010000293.1 GCA_937920255.1 uncultured Anaerolineaceae bacterium
CAGATGCATTCAGGATCCCCCATGCGTGTCCCCCTGCTCCGAGCGTTCCGTCAATATAGCGCTCCGGACTGTGTGGGCGCAGGTAATATAAAATTTCCTGGTAAAGAACTGATTGGTGCGGAGGGCGTGAGCTGTTCCCCTGTCCTTCGGTTGCAGCCATGCCTACCTCAGCGAGAGATCAAAGGTGGCATATCGCTGGTCGTTGGCATCCGAACCGTTGAGATCTTCGTCTTTCTTGTCCCAATATTCAGGCGCCCAAATTTCAAAGTAATCCCCCGCGCCGACGACCACCGCGGCTCCCTGCAGGCTTGCTTCTTCGCGCAAGAATTGCGAGATCAACACACGCCCGGCGCGGTCGATCTCTACACGGTCGGCCTTGGAAAACATCTTGCGCCTGAGATCGCGTGCAATGGGATCAGTGAGGCTCATTGCACTCACCCGGTCGCGGACCTTGTCAAAAGCGGCGGCAGTGAGTACCATTAAGTTGTGGTCGAAACCGAGCGTGATGAATGCGCCATCTTGGAGCAGGTCACGATAACGAGCCGGAATGATCATCCGCCCTTTTTCGTCAATCGTGTGCTCGTACTGGCCAAGGAACATTCGTTCTACCTTTCGTTTAATGGCGAACGCCGGATTGCTCCGGCGCCCCACTTTCTCCCACTTTGTTCCACTTGAATACATTGTAACGACAATAAACCCTTTTTGCAAGCGTTTTTGACATTTTTGTAGGGATTTCCCTAGGTTTTATGGGTTCACCAAAAATTTGTTTCATGCTGGTTCAAGCCCCCTGCGGCTTAACCAGATCGTTCGGGTCCATTGGCTCACCATCACAACGTTTGGGAGGAATGATGAAACCACAATTGTTTGCGCTGCTGACTGCGATTTGCTGGGGGGTGGGTGGGTATTTCGAGAAGAAGGGCCTGCACATGGGCAATCTTTCGCCCACCATGGGCATCACGCTGCGCACGGTGGTGGCGCTGATCATCCTGGGAATCGCCAGCTACCCGCAGTGGAAGAGCGTGCCGCAGGCCGGACCCAAGGCGCTGCTGTATATGGTCATCGGCGGGGGCGTGGTGGCCGGCGCGGTGGGGATGCTATGTTTCTACACCGCCATCAAAGGCGCGCCGCTCACCAAGGTGATGCCGATCGCCTTTACCTCGCCTCTGTTTGGCGCGTTGATGGGCCTCATCCTGGGGGGTGAACCGCTGACGGCCAAGCTGGTGATCGGTACGGCGCTGACCATCGGTGGGATCATCGTACTGACGATAGGATAAACCTCGTGAATCAACAGGGGGTAAAACCGGGGGACGCCCGGTTGTACCCCCTGTTCTGTTTGCCTCGCCAGGGTCAGTGCGCGCGGTGCGTGCGCGCGATGGCGGTCAGTTCGTGCAGGAGCGGCTGCAGTTTTTCCGGAACGTTGGAGCCGTTCATTTGAACCGTATGCGTGCGTTCGCCGTCCGTGACGGTCAAGCGGTAAATGAAACGATCCCTGCCAGCGTCCCTGGCCGTAAGCTCCTCCGGCAGGTCGAAGAAGCTGGCATCGTGGATCATATTGCACAACGGTTCAGCCTGTTGTGGGGGCAGTTCTTCGGTGTTGACGCTGGTTTGAAACCGGATGCCCGCAAATCCTCCGCTGCGTTCAAAATAGATTTGCATGGCGAATTCTCCCTTCCAATCTTGCCAAACGAATAAATCGACTATCGAAACCCGAGGAACTGCATCACCGACGAAAGACAGCCCGGGTTTTCCGGTTCGGGTTCCGGTTCGGGGTTCGGCTCCGTCCCGGCGACGGTAATGCCGACGAAGGCCCAACCATTGGCCACCGCCTGCTGCTCCAGGCTTCCGGCGCCGTATAGCTCACCCGCTACAGTATACAGAGTGTTAGCGGTCTGCTGGAAGCTGGAGGTGCTGGTGATGCGCTTGCGCAGGGTGGTGTACCAGATCTGCCCGGCTTTTTCCCAGGCAAACCCGCCCAGTTCCATCGCTGTGCGGTAGAAGGCCAGGTTGGGAATGCCGCAGTTGATGTGCACGCCACCGTAATCTTGGGTGGTGTTGACATAATCGCGCATGTGCGCTGGCTGCGGATCTTTTCCAAGTACCGGGTCATCGTAAGCGGTTCCCGGCGCTTTCATCGAGCGCACGCCCACGCCGTTCACATTGGCGGTAAAGATCCCCGCGCCGATGATCCAATCCGCCTGGGCGGCCGTCTGCCCGAGCGAGCGCTGCTTGACCAGCGAGCCGAAGACATCGGCGAAGTGTTCGTTCAGCGCCCCGGGCTGCGACGCGTATACCAGGTTGGCTTCGTACTGGATCACGCCGTGGGTCAGTTCGTGGCCGATCACGTCCAGCGAGCTGGTAAAGCGATTGAACAGGCGCTCCGCTTCCGGCAGGTCCTCGTCGCCATCGCCGTAGACCATCTGCTCCCCGTTCCAGAAAGCGTTGTCGAAGCTGCGGTCGTAATGGACGGTCGAGTCAATGCGCATGCCCAGGTTATCCATCGAATTGCGCGAATAGACCTCGCTGTAAAACGTGTAGGTGAGCCCGGCGCCGTCGTACGCTTCATTCACCGCCGGGTCAGAGACGGGTGGATCGCCTTCACGCCGGACGGCGATGCCGGGCAGGGCTGTGCCGTTCTGCGCGTCGTACACCACGCGCTGTTCGCCGGGAACAGCCGTTTTGGCCACCAGTTGTTTCTTGCCGTCCAGGATGTCGCTGCGTTCGTCATGCACCTGGTTGGTTTGAACCAGTGTTTTTTGCGCCCAGGCGCTCTGACCCGGGTTACCATGTTCGATAATGTTCCGGAGGATGTACGGCGGAACGATACAAAAAAGCGGGTTATGGCTTGCTGGCATTCACTGCTCCTTCTCTGATCAATCCGCTTGCGCCCGGCGGGTGGTCTGCCGGTACAACCGCTTGTTTGACATCTTCAGTATAGAGAAAGGCTGTTCGAGTGTCAAGAATGGGCGTCAATAGGGAAAATCCTGTACCCCACGGGTTACAGTCCCACTACGAAAGTAGAGGCTAGGCAATAGAATGATCTTTAGAAGAACCGATCCATCAATTGTTTCGTGTTGGTTGTTTGGGCGGCAAAGCCGCCCAAACAACCAACACGAAACAATTGATGGATGGATATTAACCGGATGTGGGAGGCAAAATTGGATCCGCAAGAGTTGTTATTAATCGCATTTCGGGCGACAATTGTCTATTTCGTCGTCTTGATTGTCATCCGTATTCTGGGAAAGCGCGAGGTGGGTACCCTGACCGCGTTTGACCTGCTGGTCTCGCTGATTATTGGTGAAGGGGTGGATGAAGCCATTTACGGCGATGTCACCATGGCCAAGTTTCTCGTGTTGCTGGGCACCATCGCCATATGGGAATTTGTGAATTCCTATTCCAGTTACCGCAGCAAAACCATCGCCCGGCTGACAGGCTCGGAGCCGACAGTGGTGGTGAAAAATGGTGAGATCGTTCGCGAAGGAATGGCCCGGGAGCGGCTCAGCGAGGATGAACTATGGGCCAACCTGCGCCAGCAAAGCGTGGACGATATTCAAGAAGTCAAACAGGCGACCATCGAACCCTCTGGCGCGATCAGCGTCCTGCTGGAAGATTGGGCCAAACCAATCCAGAAAGGCGACCTGCCCGGGAAGAGCAAGCCCGCGGAGCAGAAGAAATGATTGCAGAACTGCTGGGGGTTGTCGTACGCCTGTCGGTGATGTACCTGTACGTGCTGGCGCTGATGCGCTTGACGGGCAAACGCACCTTTGGCGATCTATCGGCGCAGGACTTTATCACCACGCTGATTATCGGCGATCTGCTCGACAACATCTTTTGGGGAACCGTGCCGCTGGCGCACGGACTGCTGGCCGCTTCCATGATTGCCATACTGCATAGTTTTACCGCTTTGATGACGTACCGCTTCCGGGCAGTTCGGGTGTGGCTGACGGGTACCAATCCCGTGCTGGTGGTGAAAAATGGGCGGTTCCAGCGTGGCGGCATGGCCAGCGAGCGAACCTCCGAAGATGTGGTGCGCTCCTCGTTGCGCGAGTTGGGCGAGGAAAACTTGAGCGAGGTGCGCGAAGCCTACTGGGAAAGCAACGGTCAATTAAGCGTGCTCAAAAAAGAAAATACCAAACCTGCGCAAAAGAGCGACACGGAGCGTTTGAGGAAGTTGGCGTCATGAACATCCGGCTGGCATCGAGAAATCTATTGATCCAACTGGCGCTGACCGCCATCATGCTACTGTTGATCTGGGGTTTGCTGGCGCTGGGCGTGGAGCAGTGGCTGGTCCCCGACCCAGGCACGGTGGCAGAGGAGCTGGTGCAGGCGTTTGGAGCGCAGCGTTTCGCGGGGGTCGCCGGGCAGCTCGCTTCAGGCGCGCGCGAGCGGATGGACGAAGCCGAGCTGCGCGCGCTGGCGCAGCAGATGGAGCAGGCGCACCAGGGCATCAGCACCGTGGAAGCGGTGGAAGAGCAGCAAAATGGCGAAACTGCCAGCGTCACGCTGGCAGTTCAATTCGAGGATCAGACAGAGCGAACAATCAGCCTGCCGCTGGCAAAGGAGAATTACCAGTGGCAGGTGACCTCGCTGGACGGGCTGCGCGCCCTGGCTGCGCCGTAGCCTTGGCCGCTCAGCCGCGCAGTTCTTTCATCTGGCGGCGCATATCCGCTTCCATGCTGCGCGGGGAGCGCATGCGGAAGTACATGGCCGCCATGAAGCCAAAGGCGGTCAGCACCGCCATGCCGATTTTTGTGATATCAAAGACCGGCTCGACGCGCACGCCATTTTCATCGGCAATGACCACTGCCACCGGACGGGAGAAGATTTTCCCGCCGCCCCCGGCGCCACCACCGCCGCCGTAATTGGGTTCGTTCACGCCCGCGGCAACATCTTCCGCGTCGGGCGCGGACGAGCCGCCCCCGCCGCCGTATCCCACGCCCAGCGCGCTGATGATCTCGGCCGCGGGGATGATCATGCGGCCATTGTGCACCACCGGTTCGCCGTACACGGCGTCAACCGTGCCGGCATCTAAAAATCGATCAAGCGCATCCGCGGTGTATTCCGCGTTGGCCGCGGCGTTATAAAATGTTTCGGGTCCCTTGGATGGGGTCTGTTCAAGTTCATCGCTCATTGTACAGTCTCCTTATTGCGGCTGCTCCCAACAGCCCGAGCAGAAGAATGGCAATCTGCGCCACGCGGGTGACGTCCAGAATGCCGATCATTTCTGGCGGCCGGTCAACCCGTTCGACCAGCACGTGAACCGGCCGGCTCCAATGCGCCTGAAAATTCAAAACTGGCAGGCGAAAACGGATCTGCTGGGCGCGCGGGGTGATCAGCGCTCCGCCGACGATCTGGCGCGGCGCGTTTACGGTTTCCCGTTGAAAGAGAGATGGCATAGGTTTTTCCTCCTGTTCCATCGACCGTACTCATTATACACATCTTGACCAACCAGAGAAAAAATCCCCCCACCATATGGCGGGGGGATTTCGCTTCCAGTTCTGTTTCAGCTGTCTACCCGGGGCTTACTTGTAGCTGGCCGGGTAACTGTCGCTGATGAAGTTGGCGCCGGAGGTGCTGATGTCGCCGGTGGTGCCGTCGAGGGTGAAGACCTTCCACCAGTGGCCCACGCCGGTGGTCGGCACATCAAAGGCGCGCACAAAGGTGCTGCCCTTGTACACCGTCACCCGCGCGCGGGTGTTGACAAACTGGTCCGCCCCGCCGTTCAGATACACGGCATAGACGTACCTGCCAGCGAAGAGCGTTTCTCCAACGGTGATGACTTCGGGGCCGTAGCCGTTGGCGTTGGTCAGGTTAACCTCGGCGCGGATCGTATCTTCATCAATGCCGCCCAGGTTGTCTTTCGACAGGTGCGCCTGATTGGTGGGCGGCAGCCACAGGTGGGCGTCCAGGTCGGAGGGCGCGCCATTCCAGTTAACAACAATCCGCAGTTGCCCATCTTCTGGCAACGGAACCAGGTTGAAGTTGCGGGTCAGGTTGGTGCCGTAGCCGACCGAGAAGTAGACCGTCTGGCGCATGAAGCCGCTGGCGGTGGACGTCATGGTGTAGGTGCCGGGCATCAGGCCGCGGATGGTGTAGCTGCCGTCGTCACTGGACTGCGCCTGCAGGCCCAGGCTGCTGAATTGCAGCGTGGCGCCCGCCAGTTCGGCTTCTTCCAGTGCGTTCATCACCACACCGGATACCATGGCCGGGGTGGTGAAGGAGCGGATGGAAGACCAGACGGAGTACTCGCCCGCCTCGTTGACCGCGCGCACGCGCCAGTGGTACGTGCCGGCAGTGGGCAGCGCATCCTGCGCCAGGGTGAGCTCGGATAGTTCAGTTTCCGCGTCCAGCACGGTTTCGGGTGTCTGCTTGGCAAACTCGGCCCGGTCGCGAACGATCTGCACCTGGTAGCCAACTGCGCTGGCATCCGGGTTGCCGGAAATCCTGGAGGAGTCATTCCAGTTGAGGCGCGGGGTGAAGCTGTTGATGTTCGCGCCGTCCGCCGGAGAAGTCAGGGCCGGCGTGTTGGGCGAGTTGGGCGTGGTGAAGCCAAACGGCTCGCTCCACGCGCTGTAGCCGTAGATGCCGCCGGCGCGCACGCGGAACAGCAGGTCGCGGTTGCGCGGCAGGGTGGTAGCGATGATCACCGGCGGGCTGACCGTGAATTTCTCGCTGGCGATGATGTTCTTGCCCTTGAAGATCTTGGCCGGGTCATCCTCGTCCTCGATGGCCTTGGCGATCTGAATCTGGTACGAGCGGGCCAGATCCACGCGCTCCCAGTTCAATTCGGGGCGCAGGGTGTCGGCGATTGCGTCCAGTCCTTCGGGGATGGGCGGGGTGGTGTAGAAGACCCGCGTGGTCGACCAGTTGCTGGCGCCGTCGGCGCCCACCGCGCGGATGCGCCAGTAGTACGCCGTCTCGGGCGACAGGCCATCAACCACATCACTGTACTGGGTGCTTACGTCCGGGTCGCCGTCGAAGCTCAGCTCCACCAGCCCTTCGGTGTAATCGTTGGAGGTGGCAAGCTGGATTTCGTAGGACTCGGCCGGGTTGGTCTTCCAGCTCGAGGGACGCGTCCAGCTGAAGACCACGCCGGCGGCAAAATCGCTGAGGATGGTCTTGTGCGCGGGCGCCTTCACCGAGGGGGTGCTGGGCGGGTTGGTGGTTTCAAAGCTGACGATATCGGAAGGCACGCTCCAGCCGTATTTGCCCAGCGCGACGACGCGGTAGAACAGCGTTGTGGCGCGCTTCAGGTCACTTCCGGGCCGCCAGTTGGTGGCCAGCACGCCGTCCGAATTGGGCTTGATGGTGGCCTTGATGTATGGGCTGCTCCACTTGGTTTCCGATGTCGAGATCTGCACCTGGTACTGGCGCGCGTCGGGCACGGCGTTCCAGGCGAAGGTGGGGCGCAGCGTGGATTCATACACGTCTGACTCGATGAACGGATCGATGCCGGTGATGTCGATGACGGTGTAGAAGACACGGCGCGAGCTCCACGGGCCGTTGTAGGTATTGCCGCCGGTGGTCACGTAGGAGCGGATGCGCCAGTAGTAGCGGCTGTTGTACTCCAGCGCGGCGGCCGGGCTGTAGCTGACCGTTTCGCGGCCGGCCACCTGGATGGGGGCGACGCCGGTGAAATTCGGGTCCGCGCTGAGCTGCAGTTCGTAGCCGGTGACAGCGCTGGAAGCGGTCTTCCAGGTGAACTCGGGCGTCAGATCGCCGGTGAGCGCGTTGTGAGACGGCTTCACCTGGGTGATCTTGGGCAGTTCAATCGCGCCGGCAACGATGTTAAAGGTGCGGTAGCTGGAGGTCCATTCCTGCCACACGCCGTTGAGCGCGGGGCGGACCTTCCAGTAGTGCTGGCCTTTGCTGAGGTTGCTGCCGGGCGTATATTCAGTGGAGCCGGTGGTGATGTTGATCTCCAGCGGGCTGAACGTGCTGTTGTTGGAGACGATCAGCTGGTACTGGGTGGCGCCCAGGTAGGCGCCCCACTGGAAGGTGGGACGCAGGGTATAGAGCGTGTCGTTCTGCAGCGGGGCAATCAGCTCGACCCCGTCCGAGATTTTCTTGTGGGCTTCTTCCAGGTTGGGGAAGGGGCCGATATGCCCGGTGTTGCCAGTATCAGCGCCGTCGCCTTGGGGGATGCCGGTGGTCTTGAGGAAGTCCAGCGCCTGTTCGGCGGTGAGCAGATAACCGTGGGCTTTGGCCACGCCCTGCAGGCTGGCCACCGCGCCGGCCACCATGGCCGAGGCCGCGGACGAGCCGCCAAAGGTGGCGGTGTAGTAGCTCTGCGGGTTGCCTTCGTCATCCATGTACAGGTCACCGTAGCCGGTGGTGACGACGTTTTCGCCCCAACCTTGCAGGTCGACGCGCGAGCCGGTGTTGGCGTAGCACAGCGCAGAATGCGAGTCGCTATCGCCAGCGCCGACCATGATCGCGCCCGAGTCACGCTTGGAGCGTTTGAAGTTGCCGTTGTACACATCCGCGTCCAGGTTCACCGCGCCGGTGCCCGCCGCTTCGATCACGATAATGCCGGCGGCGGTGGCCGCGGAGATGGCGTCAAACGTGTCCTGCCAGTACTCCACCGGAACAGCCTCGAAGTTAGCGCATTCGCAGCCATCGGGGCAGATGGTGCTGGTGCGCGGGCCAAGACCCTGCAGTGGGAGCAGGATGATATCGCCGGCCTTCAGAAGTGGCAGAGCGGCGTAGATGGCCTGCGAGACGCTGATGTATCCCAGCGTGGAATTCATGCGGATGTAGGTATCGGGGGCGATGCCGGTGATGCCGTAGCTGTTATCCAGCCCGGCGATAATGCCCAGCACCGCGGTGCCGTGGTTGACCCAGGCCGGCTCCGAACCGTTGACCGAGCCGGGGATCAGGTTGTCGGAACTGACCGGCAGGTCTTCATGGCCGATCTGCCAGCCGCCTTCGATATCGACCAGGGTCACATTGGCGCCCTTGCTGCCGGCCGGTCCGCCAACCAGCGGAACGTTCATCTGGTCCAGATAACCCTGTTGGGCAACGTAGCTATCCGGCGTGGCGAGCAGGTTGGACGCCGGCAGGAGGATGGGGGCCATGTAGGCGGTTTCCACGGCCGGGCTTTGCAGCAGCGTGTCCAGCGTCTGCTGCGCGGCTTCAACGGTCACGTCCGGGCCGAGGTCGGCATGGAAATAGCTGCCCAACGCGCCCGCGGCCTGCGCCGAGACGGTGTCGCCTCCGGGCTGGGCCGGGAACATCGGCTGCAAGTCAAGCTCGGGCAGGCCGGCCGTTTCGGCGACGGACAGCGCGCCCGCGCCGGCTTTCATCTTGATAATCAGATGCTGGTAGTTGGCCCGGCCTGGGTCGGAAGCGGGCTGCGGCGCAGCCTGCGCGCTGACAGGCAAAGGCGCGGCCGCGACCGAGCTGAGCAGCAGGCTGGCGCAGATCAGCAGGCCAAACAGGCTGCTGAGCCAGTGCTGCCGTGTCTTCGAACGTTGATTGTATTGCATGTTTTGCCTCCGTAGATTTGGATACCTGATTGTTTTCCACCCTCACCAATAAACCTACCGGTAAACAAACAAAACAACCCCCGGAAACCCGCGGTTTCCGCTGGCGGCCTGAAATCATACCGGGTTTGATCGTAAATTCCCGGTCGTGGTTGTACGCGTAATGCTGAACATATTGGCTGTATGAGCGCGTGATAGCGACGGAATTTCAAGGCCCGCAAAGATAAGACGTCGAATGTGCTGTTTTTGTTCCAGCCCATTATACTGCAATCGCACAGCGCTTTTCCGTACATGTTTTTGGAAGCAGTTTTTTGTAACTGGTAAGGTGCGGTCGCTTTTCAGACCGCACCTTACCGTCACAGAGCTCTGTGATGTTTTTCTTTCAGGAAAACCGCTCGATCAGCGCGCCGAGATAGCGCGATTTCATCTGCTGGCTGGCGAGCGCCTGTTTGACCGGCGGCGCCTTGAGAATCACGCCCAGGATGGCGGCCATGGCGCGGTGGCTGGCGAAGGCCTGGTTGTCGAAGATTAGCTGCTGCAGCGTGCCTTTCTCGATGGCCAGCATGACAATACGGTGCACCGACGTGACCGGCGTGATGACCCGCTCGCCGCGCGGCGCGAGCGCCAGCGCGCCCTTGTTGCAGGCGCGCACGCACACGCCGCATCCCAGGCAGGTTTCGGCGTACAGGTGGGCCTTTTTACGGTTGGGATGCGCCGGGTCGTTGGCTGAAACCAGGCTCATGGCTTCCACCGGGCAGGCGCTGACGCAACGGCCACAGCCGTTGCATAACGCCTCGTTCACCACGGGCAGATAGTTGGTGGTGGCGATGGGGTTGAGGATGCCAAACCGGCGCGCGGCGACCAGCGCTTCGCAGCAGCAGCCGCAGCAGTTACAGATGAAACTTACCGTGCGCTGGGCGTTCTCGCCGAACTGTACCAGCCCGCTTTCGTACGCCTGCTGGAGCAAATCCAGCCCTTCGACGGCATCCACGCGGCGCGCATAGCCGTGGCGGATGAGCGCGTCGGCGGTGCTGCCAAAGCTCATGCAGATGTCCATCGGCGCGTCACAGGCGCGGTCGAGATGCTGCATCTTGTGGCGGCAGTAGCACATGCCCACGCCCATGTGGCTGGTGGTGCGGATCACATGGCTGGCGCGCTCGTAATCGTAGACGGTCAGGGTGTTATCGGCTGGAAGTTGCGCTTCCTGGACGAACGCCCGCCCCGGTTTGGTGGGGTACTCAAACAACCCGCGGACGAAATCTTCCTCCACGTTGAGATACTGGTAATAAAGCTCGGAGAGCACCTGCTGATCGACATCGTCGCGCAGGCGCATCAGCGAGAACTCGAAGAAGCCCGCCATGGGTGGGGGCAGGGTGTACACCATTTCGCCGTTCACTTCGGCATCGAGCAGGATGGCGCGGCTGGCAAGCTGGTCGAGGATTTTGCGGGTTTCCAGCTCGGTGAATTTCCACGCGCGGGATGCCTGCTGGATGGTGAACGGTTTGATCGGCAGCAGCGCCACCAGCGAAGCCTCTTTTTCGGAGAAGAGCAGGCTGAGAATCTGGTACAGGGTTTTTGAGGGCGGGGCGCCTTGCGGAAAGCGGTTTAACCGGTCAACGAGCTGTTCGTATCCGGATTTAAGCGTGTGATGGGCCAAGAGATCCTCCGCGCGAGAAAAGTTGATTTATTGTACCGGGTTTTCGCAGCACGCCTGCTATTTTTATTAATACAAATACGATTTTATATGTTTTTTAAATTGCTTAAAAAAGGAAATTGTGTATAATTGTTTTATGAAAATATCACTATGCCAAACTTTGGCGAACAAGGCGAGCGAGTGAATGGTTCGTTGAGCGGGACCGCAGCATCTCTTCATCGGGGGTAAAACGCTTAAATTCCACAAGACAGCCGGTTTGGGTAGCGATCACATTATCAGTATTCGTGCCTGATGTACTTTAACATCACGCTCTAAGGAAGCAGAGATTGGGGGGACTGCGAACTTACTGTTAAGGAGTGTTGGCCATGCCGATGTTTCCAGAGCGGTGCAAAGATCCAAACTTGACCGATGATAATGGAATTCCGATCTACGATGAGTATGGTTACAGTTTTTATGGGGATTACGACGAGGCTTCGAGCTTCAACTGGGGGAATATGGTTAAAGTGGTGATCCCAGTATTGTTGATTTTAGCGTTGATTTTGGCAGGATAAAGACATTCAACCCCGAAAGGATACCTTCGGGGCTGGAAGCTTATATGCTAGTTCGTGGCATTGCGAGCCCCGGTGCTTTCCCGGGGCGAAGCAATCTCCTGGCGAGCCGAAGAATTGACTTTGCGGGAGATTGCTTCGCTCGCAAAGAACGCTCGCTCGCACATCGTCCCGATGTCCTTCGGGAATGACACAAGTTCGTTTTGCGTGGCCTGTAAATCGCGACCGGCTTTTTGCATGGCCCGCAGAGCGTGACCGGCTTTTCATGGTTTTGGGTGTGGGCTTAGGGTACCTGCGGGGTCACCTGAGGCCAGACCGGATAGAACATGGCCCACTGCTGCGGCGCGCGGCGGATGAAGGCCTCGGCGCGGC
>CALDSL010000294.1 GCA_937920255.1 uncultured Anaerolineaceae bacterium
CCGACCCCCACCGCCGGCAGCGGCGCGAGGAACAGACGCATGGGCGCGTTGGGATCATTAAACAGCGCCGAGGCCAGCAGGCTGTTGGGCAGCATCGAGATCGGCCCGGCCACCAGCAGCGTGGCCAGCAGCGGCAGTACATCCGATTTCCAGGTGCCGCGCTCGATGCGGAAGATATCCCAATAGCGCTTGCCCTCCGCACGGTACAGGCGCGCCAATAAGCACAGGCACACCAGGTTGGTAAGCGTCACAGTGGCCGGCCACCAGGCCGCCGAGGCATCCCATGCGTTGGCTTGGCCGGCCGCGGCGTACCCGGCGGCAAAGACGGCCTGAAACAGCGCAAACAGGATCAGACGCCCCGGCAGCAGAAGCCAGGGCCAGCGTGATGACGCGGGCATTGATGAGGGCATATTCTATTCCTTGAGATCGAGATTAATTATTGATGGCCAGCAGAATTCCGTCGCCAATCGGCACGATGGAGGCGTTCCAGGCCGGGTCGCGCAGCACCGCCAGGCTGAACTGGCGCACCGCCTGGGTGGAGGGGTCGTGATCCACGGCGTTGAAGATGCGCCCGTACCACAGCAGATTATCAGCCAGCAGCACGCCGCCCGGGCGCAGTTTTTCGGCGATCACTGCCAGCGAGGACGGGTACTGCTGCTTATCGATGTCACTGAAGATCAGGTCAAACGGCCCCTGCATGCGACCCAGCACTTCCACCGCGTCGCCCACGTGATAATGCATCATGTCGTGGTACCCCAGCTTGTTCAGGCTGTGCCGCGCCCGCGCCGACAGCTTCTCATCCCAAACGGTGTGGTGCACTTCGCCGCCGCCATTCTCCTGCACCGCGCGCGCCAGCCACGCGGTGGAGTAGCCATACCCGGAGCCCATCTCGAATACCCGCCGCGCCCCGCACAAGCGCGTGATCTGGTAACAAAAGCGTGCGCTTGCCGGCTCGAGGATGGGAAAATCATGCTCCTGCGCCCAGGCCTCCATGTGATGCAGTTCTTCATCGCGTTCCGGCATCAGCCGGGCCAGATACCCCATAACGGTTTTGAATGACATGTCAGACATAACGGCCACCTCCCCTCGCGGTCCGCGGTTTACGAACCCGCGGGCAGCACGGAACGCATCAGGCGCAGGGCATTGCCACCCATAATCTTCGCGATCTCCCCGCGGTCAAAGCCCTCGGCCAGCATCGCCTCGGTCAGCAGCGGCAGCCCGCTGGCGTCGACCGGCGCGGTGACGCCGCCGTCAAAATCGCTTCCCAATGCCACCGCGTCGACGCCGGCCAGGTCAGCCACATAGCGCATGGAACGCGCGGCCAGCGGCAGGCTGGGCGCGGGCAGCGCGCCCTCAAACAGGGCGATTCCAACCACGCCGCCCGAGGCGGCGATGCGGCGGATGTGCGCGTCGCTCAGGTTGCGGGGGTGGTCGTGCACGCCGCACACCCCGGTATGTGAAACCATCACCGGGGCGGTGGCCATCTCCAGCACATCGTCAATCGCCTGCTGCGAGGCGTGCGCCAGGTCGAGCAGCATGTGGGTATCTTGCACTTTACGCACCACCTCGCGCCCGAACGGCGTCAGCCCGCCTTTTTTCGCGCCGTGGGCCGAACCGGCGGCGCGATTGTCGAAGAAATGCGCCAGGCCGATCATGCGAAACCCGGCCTGAAACAGCCGGTCGATGTTTTCCAGCCGGCCGCCGAGCGCGTGCACGCCTTCCAGCCCGGCAAAGCCGCCCACCACCGGCTCGTGCTGCTCGCGCCGCGCCTGAAGCGCGTCCAGGTCGGCGGCGGTGCGCACCAGCATCAACTTGCCGCCGGACTGCGCCGCGAAGCGCTCCAGCTTGCGCGCCTGGTACAGCGCGCGCTGGAACAGGCTGCTCCACGCGCGCAGCGGCCACCCGCCCGTGATGGCGATGGCTGTCACCCGGTCGCGGCGGCCTTTGGTACGGTAAAAATTCTGCCCAGCCGGCGAGCGCGTGACCACGCCGAATACCTGCAGACCCACGTTGCCCGAGATCAGGCGCGGCACGTCAACATGCCCGGTGCGCGAGCGCAGCAACAGGTCGCGGTTCCACAGCAGCGAATCCGCGTGCAGGTCCACCACAAACAGGCTCTGGTGCAGGATATACGCCTCCAGAGGCACCGCGTAGGGCGGCTTGATCACGACCTTATTGATCGCGCGTTCCGCCAGCCGGCCGAGAAAACGCAACATCAGCCTTGCCCTCCTCCCAGAATCATTGTACCAACCCCCAGGATGGTTTTCAACCTTGCATCAGGCGCTGCATGTCGCCTACCGCCTCCAGCCCGGCGGTGGTGCCCGTGCCGTGGAAGACCAGCCGCGAGCGCCCGCCGGCCAGCGCCAGCAGCCGCACTTCCACCCTGGCGTTGAGCGTCTCGGCGATGCGCCGGTCCATCTCAAACACGGTCGGCGCGCGCAGGATGCCGCCCTCGGCGCGCTCGGCCGCCATCTCCAGGCGGTAGCCGCCCGCGCGCAGCACCCACACCACCACCTGATCGGTGATTTCCAGGTGCTCCAGCCGCGCGCGGTTGTAAGTGGCAAAGACGTGCAGGCGGCCGTCGTGCAGCAGGCCGACGATAAAGCCGTTGAACGCCGATCCCATCCACGGGATCACCGCCACCGAAGCGGTGATGCAGGTGCCCGGCCGGCCAAAGTGGTTGCTCTGAAACCAGACCCACGCCTGTGGGAACGAGCGCCCCCAGTCTTTTTCCACGTAACCGCGCCCGCCGCTGAAATCCACATCCTGCCCGTCGAGTTCCAACCGGCCCTCCAGCCCGTGATCCAGGCTGACGATGCCGTGGTAACACTCCATGCGCGGCACCCAGGCAAACGGCCCCATGATGCCCGGCCGCAGCAGTGTCACCGGCCAGGGATTGGTTCCCAGGTGGCGCAGCGATCCGCGCGCTATGCCGGGAATATCCAGCGTGAAGCCGTCACGGGTAAAGTGATTCGGCCCGACGCGAATATCCAGCACGCCTTGGGCCGCCTGAAACTGCTCCACCGGGTAGGTGACGTACTCCGACGCGCCGCTGCGCCCGTCCATCACCTGCACAAAGGCGTGCGAGCGCGCGGGATCATCCGCCAGGTACACCCCGGGGATGAACGCAAACGCGCGGCTTTGGTCAGGCGTGACCGCTTTAAAATACCAGCCCTCAAAGAACGGCGGTCGCTGCGTATGGCCATGATACGCCTCGGGCGACAGCGTGGAAAGGATATGGCCTCTGAAACCCAACCTGCCAAAAATATTCATGTGTACCTATAATAACCCGCCGGTGCGAATTTCGATTTTATGCGTTTACCCGGGCGCGCGGCGCAGCGAGCGCGCCATCAGCGCCAGGCCGCCGAGCACCAGCAGCACCGGGGCGATGACTCTGATCTGCGACGAGCCAAAGATGGCCCCCAGCAGGGCGAACAGGCCGAGCGGAACGAGGATCAACCACAAGCCGATATCCACCACGCCGCGGCCCCAACGGGAGTAGCTGCCCGCCAGCAGCAGCCCCAGCCCCACGCCGGACATCAACAGCAGCCAGGCGTAGGCCCACACCCCCCAATCGCCGCTGATGCTGTTGTAGAGGAAGATCAGACCCATCACCACCAGGATCGACGCGGGGATGAACAGCGCCCCGATCCACTCGCGGTACATGGGGAACAGAAAGACCGGCACCACAAAGCCCGCCGCCAGCAGGAAAAACACCAGCGGCCATGCCATGCCGAACGACCAGCCCGGCACAAAATTGAGCCCCAAAAACAGCAGCCCCAGGCCAATCAGCACAGCGGCGACGATCACCAGGGCACGGTTTGTTACTTGCATGATCCACCTTCCTTCTTACAGAAGCGCGCAGTCGAGCGTTTCCATTTTAAATGCAGCTAAATTATTATAGTAGAGAAGCGGATGAGATGAAAACAAATAGAGCAGGTATGCAAAAACCGGTCGCGCTTTGCGGGCGATGCAAAATGATCCAGCCGGCAGACGCAACTGTAGGGGTGAAGCATTCGGTCGGGCCAATGCGTATCAAGAGTCAACGGCCTCCGAATGCTTCACCCGGGGATGGCACGGAAACATTTTGAGCGGATGAAACGGTCCATGGTCGTGGGGGTGGGCGAAGCATCTGGAAGAATTTCCAGTCCTTTTTTCGACCGGCAATCTACCGCCGTGTTGATGATTGGTGGGTTGGCGGCACGCAATAGCCGATCATCTTGATTTATATTCGCAATCACGTTCTGCAGTCGCCGCCAACCCACCCTACGCGATGTCGCTGATTGCAAAAGCGTTGGGTTTCGCGCACCTGATGCATGAAAATAATGTTGGTCTGCGCTCAACCCAACCTACAAATCCTGAGCCGGACCCCTACCGCCGCCTGAACATACCCTGCAGCGCCAGCCCGGCGATGAACAGGCCGATGATCAGCAGCGTGCCCAGCGGCTGCTCCAGGCCCACGGTTTGACGCACAAAACCGGCTACCAGCACCGCTCCCAGCAGCGACGATAGCACCATCAACGCCCAGTCGAACACTACCGACATCAGCACCGCGCCCAGGATGCCGCCGATGAGAAACGGCAGCCAGGCCGCCTGCCCCGGGTCGCCCAGCACGCCGGCGGCCAAACCCGAAAGCAGCGTTCCACCGGCCATAAAGCCGCCCAGCAGCACCGCGCCGCGCTGCACAAACAC